>DATABX010000258.1:0-18689 GCA_036259335.1 Actinomycetota bacterium | reverse complement strand
GGCCTTGTCCCTGGCCTTGGCCTTGTCCTTGGCCTTGGCCCTGCCCCTGGCCTTGGCCCTGGCCTTGGCCTTGTCCCTGTCCCTGGCCCTGCGCCTGGGCACGGGCCAGCTGGTCCCGCAAGTCGGACAGGCTCGCCCGAGCGGCCGCCACCGCATCCTGGGCGCCGGCCCGTCCCTCGGCCGCCCTGGCGGCGGATGCCGCCTCGCCGATCGCCTCCGGTGACGCCCCCTGCTCCAGCGCCTGGACTGCGCCGGCCAGCGCCTCGCTGAGGGCCTGATCGGCTGAGGAAAGGGAGTCGGAAAGGCCCTGAAGGCGCTCGGCAGCCTCCGCTCGCTGGCCCTCGGACAGGTTGGGAAGCGCCTCCTGCAACCCGGCGAGCTGCTCTGCCAGGCTGCCGGACAGCCCCGGCGCCAGCGGGTTGTCGGCGAGAGATCGCTCGAAGCTGCGCGTCAGCGCCTTGGCGGCCAGCGACTCGTTCGACTGCAGCGCCTGCAGCCGGCCCTCGGTCCGGGCAAGCTCCTGCATGGCGGCCTCGAGGTCTACCGACCGCTCCAGCTCCGCCGCCAGACGCTCGAGTTCCGACGCCAGCTTTTGCTTCTCGCCGGCGTCGATCGGGAGCTCCTGTACCGCTTCGACCTGCCGGCGCACCTCCTCCGCCTGCTCGTCGATCAAAGCTCCCTCGGCGCGCAGCCGGTCGACCTCCCGGTCCTGCGGGTTGGGGGCAAGCGCCAAAACCGCCACCACCGCCGCCAAGCCGGCGGCGAGCGTCAGCCGGCGGCGGGGCAGGCGCATCGGCGCCGCGCCGGCGACCGGGTGGAGGCTCGCCCACTCGGCGGCGTGCCGGATCTGCCCCGGGGCGAGGGCGTAACGGTCGGGGTTGCGGAGAAACTCCAGGGCGGTGGCTATCCGGTCCTTCCCGTGCAGATCCTGGTCGGCCGAGCGGGCGACCAGCGGCAGCGGCAGCCGCCGGCTGAGACCCAGTGCAAACCCGGCAGCCACTGCGATCACCGCACCGGCCGCGACCGCGTCCCTCTCCCATCCGAGGGGAACCAGCCGGGCCGCCGCTAGAAGAACTATCGCTGCCGTGCCCCAGACGATCACGCTGTTGACCGTCCACCGCACGCCGCGCCGGGTGCGGACCCGCCGGCGGACCTGCTCCAGCCAGGGAACAAGCGACGAGTCCGAGACCATCAGGCCTGCGCCTTTCTGGACACCCGAACCTTCGCCACCGGCCGGCGGAGCTGCCGGCTGCCGAGCCATACCAGGACGACGCTGGCGATCAAAAGGATCCAGGTGTGAACCGCCCACACCGGAAGCGGCTCGTTCAGGTCTGCCTGTTGCTGCTCGGGAACAAGGATCGCGGGACCGACGACCCCGCCGATCGGCCTGGGCACCGGAATCCCCTCGACCCTGACGCCCGGAGGCGGAAGGATGTCCTCGGGAGCAAGCACAGTCGGTTCGGGAGGCGCCGGCGTGGCCCGCGCATCGGTTGGAGGGCTCGAGTCCTGAGCCGTCGCCGTCGGGGCCCCCGCAGCTACCCCGGCCCCGGGAGCAATCCCCCGTACCCTCGCCACGCCGGTGAACTTCTCCCAGGCGGCGGCCTCCTGCAAGGCCTCGGCGTCGGCCGGGAGCGGCAACGGTGTCGGCGCATCGGCCGGGCCGATCACCGAAGAAGCGGCGGCAGGCGTGGGGGGAACGACGTCGGCCGGCACCGGTACCGGGACAGGAAGATCGGGCATCGGCGGCCGGGCTCTGACCTCACCACGGGCGCCGGGCAAGTCCAGCACCGGCTGGGTGACCAGCTCCTCGTCGTCCTCACCGAAAACCGTGACGGACTCCGGCTCCTGATCCTCTTCCAGAGCCGCCACGAAAAAGCTCGTGTCCTTGAACCCGGCCTCCTCCGCCTGTTTGGTGAACGGCTGCACCTCGACTGGATCGCCGTCCACCAGGTCGACCCGGATCAGGCGGGCGTCTCTGGTCACCGGACCGAACAGGATCACGCCGGCGTCCCCGGTCACAGACGACCCGACCGAGATCAGCTGCTCGTCGCCCGCCATCCCGCAGCTCTCCGACCCGCCGTTCGACTCCTGCAGGCCGACGCACAGGCCGGAAATCCCGTCGTGCCGGGCGGTCAGCTGCCAGGAACGGCCGTCTTCTTCGCCTTCGGCGATGACCTCGGCCGGGCCGCTGAAACCGCCGTTGATCGGGACGAACGAGGGGATCATCTGCCGCGCCATGGTCAGGGGGCTGGTGATGAACCCCGGGGCCGCCGACGGGTCGACGACGGCATCCGCCAGGGCGGCGAAGGGGTTCAGGTAGGTGCTGACCGGCCGGTCGGTGATCGAGAAGCCGCCCGAGGAACGGGCGATCCTTTCGGCACCGTAGGTGATGATCGTGCCGAACAGCAGTACGAAGGTGAGAGCGTAGGTACCGATGGTGGCGTGAAGCGTTCGCCGGGCGATGGAGGACAGGAAGGTTCCGAGCGCCGCCAGGAACACCGCCAGCGCCACGACCACCGACAATCCCCGGAACGCCTGCCCGGGCGTGACGCCGCCCAGAATGAGCGCCACCGTGAACAAAGGCAGGGACGCCACCAGCAGCAGGAGCACGAACCCCAGCGACGCCGCCAGCTTGCCCAGGACGATCGCACTCGGGCGCAGCAGGGTCACCTGCAACAGCTGGAGGGTTCCCCGCTCGCGCTCGCCGGCAATCGCCCCGGTCGAGGCTCCGGGGGCGATGAACGCCACCAGGCCGAGCAGGAAGATCAGCAGCACCTCGAACATCAGCCGGCCGATCGACGCCGCCCCCAGCGACGCCGGGGTGAAGCCCCCGCCGAACATCTGGTTCCTCAGGCTCAGCAGTCCAAGCCGGTACGTCAGGTACAGAATCGCCGCCAGCAGGGCCAGGTAGATCACCAGGATCAGGGTCGCCCGGGGCGACCGCATCCGCTCCTTCAGCTCCCGTGCGAGCACCGGGTTCATGGCAAACCTCCGGCCCGAAGGCTCTTCGTCAGGCTGCCGGCTCATCGTCGCCTCCCCCGGTGATCTTGAGAAACAGGTCTTCCAGGTCGGTCTTGGTCTCCGCGAACTCGCTGATCCGGATGCCCGCTGCAGTCAGCGCGGCCAGGACGTCTGCCGCCTGGTCGTCTCCGCCGGCCAGGACGAACTCGCAGAGGCCGCTCTCGCACGCGGCGCCGCTCACGAGCTCGCGGGCCTCCAGCACCTCCAAGGCCTGCGCCTCCGAGCCCGGGCTGGCCAGCTTGACCCGGTACGAGCGGCCGGTACCGATCTTGGAGAGGATGTCCTCCGGTGAGCCCTCGGCCAGCAGGCGCCCACCCTCCAGCACGCCGATGTGGCTGCACATCTGCTGCAGCTCCGGCAGGATGTGCGACGAGATCACCAGGGTCTTGCCCATCCGTTGCAGTTCGAGCACCAGCTCACGAAACTCCTGCCGGGCCCTGGGGTCAAGTCCCGAGGCGGGCTCGTCGAGGATCAGCACCTCGGGGTCGTGGATGAGAGCACGGGCCAGGCCGAGCCGCTGCTTCATGCCCCTGGACAGCGACTCGACGTACTCGTCGGCCTTGTGGCTGAGTTCGACCAGCTCCAGCAGGTCGGGTACGACGCTTTTGCGCTGCCCGGCCGGCAGCCGGTAGGCCGAGGCGAAGAAGTCGAGGTACTCGGCCACCCGGATGTCGTCGTAGAGCCCGAACGCGTCGGGCATGTAGCCCAGTACCCGGCGGACCTCGTAGGGCTCGACCATCGGGTCGAAGCCGCAGACATCGGCCGCTCCGGACGTCGGTGCCAGCAGCGTGGCCAGAATCGAGAAGGTGGTGGTCTTCCCGGCGCCGTTCGGGCCGATCAGGCCATAGACCGCTCCCCGCGACACCCGAAGGTCCATGTGGTCGACCGCCGCGGTCGTGCCGTAGACCTTGGTCAGGCCGAAGGTCTGCACCACCGCCTCGGTTTCCGGTTCGGTATCGACCGCCAGCTCGGCTGCCTCGGTGCTCACAGGCTCACCGCCACGTTGAACGCCCACAACTCCAGGTAGGGCTCCAGCTGCGGGGTGATGCGCAGGTAGGCCTGACCGGATTCCGAGAACGCACCTGCCGGAAGCTTCTCCTCGGTGGAGTTGCCGCCCGGGAGGGGGGCGACCCAGCGGTTCTGGGTGAAGTCGAACACCTCGGTGCGAAAGCCCGGCCCGCCAAACCCTTTGGTCAAAGTCGTCTCCTTGACCTGTGAGGCATCGACGCCGGCCGGCAGCTGGTAGGCGAAGACCGCTTCCCGGAAGTCCTGAAGCTGCAGAGACTGGTTGCGGGAGAAGGCCCCTCCGTCGACCGAGACGATCTCCATCCTTCCGGCGCTTGCCGGCAGCTTTCCAGCGGCCCCCTCCGGGACCGTGACGCGGACCGGCGAGACGATGACCGCCGGCCCGGCCGGGCTGCGGGTCGACCCGTCCACCCGCAGCTCCGGGGCGTATTCGTCGGTGTAGCCGACGAGCAAAGGCGTGCCGAAGCTGTGCTCGGCCCCCAGCATGGTGTAGGCGTTGCCGGTCAGTACCCTGCGAACGTTCTCCTCCGACCCCTGGCTTCCGGGCAGCATCGGCGGGAATCCCATAATCGGCGGGCCGGCAACCTCCTGCGACCCTTCGATCTCGACCTCCCTGGCGGCGCCCGCTTCCAGTTCGCCGACCCGAACCTGCCGGCCTCCCGGCCGGGCGACAACCACGTCGAGCGTCATGGTGGTCCGGTTCGTCACCGTACCGACCAGAGCGTTGCCGTCCCAGGAGAGGTCGCCGTCCAGGTAGCCGGGCGAGGAGGGCACCGACCCCTGCGAGATACCGGCCGAGAACGGGCTGGTCTCCAGAATTGCCTCCGATCCCGACCCGGTCAGCCGGACCACCTGACGGCGGCGGGCCGGAGCTCCGCCGCCGAAGTCCTGGAAGCCGGCAGTTCCCCACGGCGAAACCGCGTCCCGGGAGTCGAACCCGACCCGGAAGCTGCCGCCCGCCCCGGAGGAAACCGTCACCAGGCGCTGGCTCGCCGACCCCTCGGCGGTGGCGAAGACGACGCTGGCCTGCTGGACCGCGAGCCCTCCGCGGGCTCCGCGGGCCAGCCCGTAGGCCACGCCGCTGAACAGCAGGGCCACCAGCGGCACCGTGACCCACGCCAGCTCCTTACGGCCCCGCTTTCGCAGGACGAAGTAGTTCACCGGTCCGGCGAGAACCACATAGACGATCAGAAAGCCGACGAGCCATCCGAGCCGGATGGAGTTGCCGCCGGCGCTCGACAGGGCGCTGAGGAGCTCGAAGTCGACGCTGGGCATGCCGAACTGCAGGTTGGGGTTGTCCGACGCCGTCGGGGGCGGGGTCATCGCGGCGACCGCCGGCCCGAGGTCGGCGGGCGCCCCGTTGGGGACCACCAGCAACCTCCCGAGCCCGGCAACCCTCGACTGCCCCCCGCCCGGAAGGTTCCTCCCGGCGGAGCTCAGCCACGACTCGGGAAGCCACTCGACCGCCGTAGCGTCCCGGGTGGTGACGAGCAGCCGGCCGCCGGTTACGACCCAGTCGAAGACCGACTGCCGCTGGTCGTCGGACAGCGCCCGCCCGGCCTCGGAGTCGACGATCAGGTAGGAGAGCGGTTGCAGGGCGCCGGCCCCCAGGTCCAGCCACGCCTCGGGGACCACCACGGGACGTATCTCGTGGCCGGTCGGCTCGATCCGGGCGCCGGCGGGCGGCGCCGGCTGCTCGGCCAGCGTGCCGACGAGCATCTGGTCCCCGGTCGCGATCAGCTCCACGCGGGCGCTGGCCAGAGTCTGTGACCCCTCCCGAACCGCGATGGAGACCCGGGGCGAGGGAAGCCCGGGCCCCGGGACCACTAGATCGAACTGCTTGCGGCCGCCGGACGGAACCTCCACCGGAATCGCGCGCACCAGGGAGGAACCGTCCGGCGCCAGCGACGACACCTCCAGGTCCCCGGCCACCGCCCGGGTCGACTCCAGCACGACCGAAACCGGAATTCCCCGGCCCGGCACGTACCTCTGGTCGTAGCCCGCCTGGACGCCGATGGTCACCGGATTCGCCGGTGCGGAACCCGCCAGGGCCGGCCCGGGCAGCACCAGGACAAGGATGAAAAAAGCAAGAGTCCCCGCACGTTGCTTGCGCGTCAAATCGAGGTTCCTTCCATCCACTGCAGGTCAACCTTGGCTTTGGTCCTGCGGCGGGTTATCGCCTGCTGAACTTCGGCCCTGATGATAGACGGTGGGCCCGGACGCAAAGTTCCCCGGCACCGAATTCTAAGGAAGTGTTAATCCGAACCCGCTCCGGAGTCTGCAAGGAGCCGGGGATGACCGAATCAGCCGGGTCGGGAGCCCGGGTCGTCCTGCGGAGCGGCAGGTGGAATCCCGGCCGGGGGCGTCACCAGCTCGGTTCCCAACAGGTTGCCGAGAATCGACAGCGGCGTCGCCGCTACGACGGCCAGCCCGTTGGCGACGGGCCTCTCGACCGGGCCGATCACGGTGTCTCCTGGCTGGGGTACCGCAACGATCCGCTGGACTCCGTCCCTCACCACCAGCCGATCACTGGGCCGGTTCACCACGATTCCTCCGACCACGAGCGTGGCGGACCCTCCCCCGTCCAGGTTGATCCCATCGGAGGCGCCGAGGTGTCTCAGCAGCTCCGCCGCCTCCAGCAGGTTCATTCCCACGCTGTAGCCGGGTTGCCGGCCATCGACGACGACCAGGAAAGTTTTGTTCGCGTTCCAGCCCACCAGCGTGCGAGGGTGGAGGCCTCGGACGAGGTCGTGCCGCGGATCGTCGTTCGACACTGCCACCTGTCCGCCTCTCAGCAGGATCGGGCTGCCGCCCACGCTGTCGAGGAGAGACGGCGAGTCCCCGAGCTGCAGCAGGGCGGTTTGCCCCAGCAGGTTCGCCTGCGACGACCTCCAGAGCTCACGGAGTCGATCCGCCCCCGGCCCCTGGCCGAGCAGGACCGCGCCTCCGGTCGGAATCGCGGTTCCTCCCGAGCTTTCGGTGAGCCCCACCAGCTGGACCAGCCCGGTCTCGGCCAACCCGAGCGGGTGCGGAAGCTGGAGGATTCGCACGACCAGCTCGGCGCCCGGCGAGGCAGCCGGCGTCGAAGGCCCGTAATCGGGCGTGTAGAGGGTGACTCCTTCGGCCGGCGCCCGGTTTACTCCAATCAAGTCGAGCGAACCGGAATTGGAGGAGATCCGGCCCGACCAGGCAACCGGCCCGGCATAGAGCCCTCCGGCCGCCATGACCCCGACCTGGTCGTGACCGTTCTCCGGGGAACGCAGCAGCCGTCCGGTGTGGGCGACCGCCCCCACGGGTTCGCCGGACGAGTGGAAGAAGTCGCCGTTGACTGCAGCTATGCAGTTCACCCGCCGGCACATGCTGCTGGTCGGTTCGGTGGTGGGTACAGGTCCTGCCACCCGGTCGTTCGACAGCAGCGCGGTCAGTTGCAGCGTCGGGCTCTGCTGGATGCCGACCACGTGGGCGACGACCGGCCCCGAGTCGCGAACCAGCCGTTGGTACTCGACTCCCGGCGCCAGGGGCTGGAACGTCTCAACCCGGTAGCTGCCGGCGTCGAGTGCCGGAGCAGGGGTGGCGTAAGCCGTAGACAGGACGGAGAGCAGGACCGCGATGCTCAGGACTACACTGCGCCGTGCCCGGGCGGCGGAGCGCAACGAGGAGGTTTGGACTCGCAAGCAGAATCCCTCTCGGTTGGCGGCCGAGCTACCGGTTTACTCCAAAAGCGGGTCGCGCGCCACTCGTGAAGGGTGGGAGAGCGCGCTGCCGGGTAGGCGGAGTCCGGCTCTGAGCGGTTCTTGGGCCCGGCCGAGGCCTAGCCCAGCTGCTCCTCGGAGGGGATCCGCATGTCGTCGGCGGTCGGCTTGGGCGCCGCCTCCCGGGAGGCGTACTCGTCGACGTAAGTCTGACCCGACTGGTTCATGATCGCGAACATGATCTCGTCGGTCATTGCCCGCAGGGCCTGACGGGGGTTCTCGGTGTCGGCGTACTTCTCGAAGGTCATCGGCGGACCGAACTTGACCGTCACCCGGCCCCGCAGCTTGGGGAACTTGGCCCCCTTGGGCATCATCTCCCGGCTACCGATCAGGCCGATCGGGACCACCGGCGAGCCGGATCCGAGCGCCAGACGGGCCACACCGGTGCGGCCGCGGTAGAGCCGGCCGTCGGGTGAGCGGGTCCCCTCCGGGTACACCCCGAGCACTCCGCCGGACTTCAGGAACTCGATGCCGGTCTCCAGAGCGGCCAGGCTCTTGGCCCGGACGTCCCGCTTGATGGGGATCATGCCGAGCGACGACACCAGCCACCGGGTCTTCCAGCTGTCCCAGTACTCCGCCTTGGCCAGGAAGACCACCCGGCGGGGCACGCACAGCGGCACGAAGAACGAGTCCCAGAACGAGACGTGGTTGGCCACCACGATCACCGGGCCCTCTTTGGGGAAGGTCTCGGTCCCCTCGACTCTCACGCGGTAGGCCCAGCGCATGTAGGGCGCGAGCGTAAGCTCGAGAAAACGGTAAAAGCGATGCCCGGTGGGCTTTTCAGTGGCCATTGAGCGAAACGGGAGCTGGTAGGAGGAGAAGAGCGCCCGACCCTTTCCACAAATCTATCTGATTTCGGTCGACGTCACCAAAGACGCTGGCGTTACGCAATCTACTCGTCGATTACCGACTTGATGCCCCGGCAGGCCTGGCGGATCCGGTGCTCGTTCTCCACCAGGGCAAACCGGACGTGCCCGTCGCCGGCTTTGCCGAAGCCGATGCCCGGCGACACCGCCACCTTGGCCTGCTTGATCAGCATCTTCGAGAACTCCAGGGAGCCCATGTCCCGGTACCGGTCGGGTATCGGCGCCCAGGCGAACATCGTCGCCGGCGGGGTGGGGATGTCCCACCCGGCCCGGGCCAGCCCGGCCACGAGTGCGTCCCGCCGCCCGCGATAGGTCTCGCGGATCTCCTTGGGGGCCTCGGTGACCTCGTTCAGGGCGATGATGCCGGCGATCTGGATCGGCTGGAAGACACCGTAGTCCAGGTACGACTTCAGCCTCCCGAGGCCGGCGACGATCTCCGGGTTGCCGCACATGAACGCCAGCCGCCAGCCGGCCATCGAGTAGGACTTGGACATCGAGAAGAACTCGACCCCCACCTCCTTGGCCCCCGGGACCTGCAGCAACGAGGGCGCCCGCTCGGCGTCGAAGACCAGGTCGGCGTACGCCATGTCGTGGACGATCAACACGTCGTTGCGCTTGGCGAACGCCACCAGCCGCTCGAAGAACTCCAGGTCCACCGTGGCCGTGGTCGGGTTGTGGGGGAACGACACGATCACCACCCGGGGCGCCGGCGAGGTGTTGTTGAACGACTCGGTCAGGTTCTTGAAAAAGTCGGCGTCGAGAGAGAGCGGCACCCGGATCACGTTGGCGCCGGCCAGCATCGGGGCGTAGGTGTGGATCGGGTAGGTCGGCTCCGGCACCAGGCAGGAGTCGCCCGGCTCCAGCAGGATCCACATCAGGTGGCTGAGTCCCTCCTTGGCGCCGATTACCGCCAGAGCTTCCGTCTCCGGGTCGAGGACCACGTCGTAGGACCGCTCGTACCAGTCGCAGATCGCCCGGCGGAGCTTCGGCAGCCCGCGGGACATCGAGTAGCGGTGGTTGCGGGGGTTGCCTGCCGCCTCGATCAGCTTGTCGACGATCGGCTCCGGGGTGGCGATGTCCGGATTGCCCATCCCGAGGTCGATCACATCCTCGCCCGCCCGGCGCGCGGCAGCCAGCAGCATGTTGACCTGCGCAAAGACGTAGGGCGGGAAGCGGCCCACCCGCCGGAACTCGTAACCCTGGTGGTCTTCCATAGAACCGTTCTCTTAGAATTTTGACCCTGGCAGTCTGCCACGAATAGTTTGCCGAGACCCTTAGAAGGGAACCTTAGGGCTATGAGATACGTCGAGTATCGTCGAACAAGGAGGCCCCGAGTGCCCGTTTACGAGGAAGAGCCCTACGTCGAGAGGCGGGTAGTGGCAGAGCCCGACCGATCCAACGACAACCTTGCCAGTTACGCATTCGTCAAGTACGCATTCATGCTGGCGATCACCATCGTCATTCTTTACTTCATCGCAAGGGTCCTGCTGCCCGCATTCTAAAAAAGCGATCAGCAACTCAATTCAAGCGAGCCTTCCTTCTAGGGAGGCTCGCTTAAGTTTGTGCGGGTGCCGGTGACTCCTCGGCGGCGGGCGACTCCTCGGGGGCGGGCGACTCCTCCGCCGGCGGGGTGGGCGACGGCGCCTCCAGCAGCTCGAACGACTCGATCAGGCGCTGGTAGCTCGTGTCGTCGACGTCGGGCTCCCGGACCACCTGCATGAGGTACATCCGGGTTCCGACCAGAATCGCCCGGGCCTGAAGCTCCCGGTCGTCGATGTCCACCTCGAAGTCGATGGCCTGGTGCCCCTCGACGGTGGTCGGAGTCTTGGAGACGAGCTCGCTGTCGGCGCCCTCGATGTTTCCGTCCGCCGCGCCGGCCGCTCCCTCGGCGATGCTGTCCAGCAGGGCTGTGGGGTCCTGCTGCGCGATCGCCTCCGGGTAGTCGATGTAGGAGACCGAGACCGCCTCGTCGCCGTTGTCGACGCTGAAGTGGACCAGGTTCAACCTGACGTCGCCGGCGTTCTCGGTGCGGGACTCTCGCCGCGGCTCACCCGGGAAGTCGGCGCTGAAGTTGGCCTCGGTGTTGGTGAAGGTCTGGTACTCGGGCTGTTCAGGCTCCTGACCGCCGCACGCGCCGAGCATCAAGGCCGCGGTGATCAGAGCAAGCAGGATTCTGGGAAAGGGCTTCATCGGGGGCCAGTATATGCGGGCTCAGGCACGCCTCGTTGCCAACCAACCCTTAGAGGTCGTAGAGATTCCGGTACTTGGTGCCGATGTAGGCCACGAACGGCCCGGTGTCGATTCCTGCACCGGCCGGGCGGCCGGTCGCACCGGCGATGACCTCCGCCGGCAGCATGGAGGATCCGACCTCGTGGACGTTGCGCCGCAGCCACCCGAGCAGCGGGGCGAAGTCGCCCTGCCGGAACTGTTCCCGCACCGCTTCCGCTCCCCCCGCCTGTGCGGTGAACGCATCGAACAGCGCCGCCGAGTAGACCGATCCGATCAAATAGGTCGGGAAGTAACCCAGGTAACCGATGCTCCAGTGGACGTCCTGCAACACCCCGTCGGCGTCGCTCGGGGGCCGGATGCCGAGGTGGCGCTGGTAGAGCTCGTTCCACGCCGCCGGCAGGTCGGCCGCCTTCAGCTCGCCGTTGGAGATGGCGCGCTCGATCTCGAACCGCACGGCGACGTGCAGAGGGTAGGTGACCTCGTCGGCCTTGACCCGGATCAAGGAGCGCTGAACCCGGTTGACCGCCTGGTAGACGCTCTCCGGCGACTCGAAGGCGAGCGGCTCCAGGGCAGCCTTCGCCTTGGGGAGCTCACCCTCCCAGAACGCGAGGCTGCGGCCGACGTGGTTCTCCCACAGCCGTGACTGGGACTCGTCGACCCCGAGCGACACCGAGGCGCCGATGGTCGTCTCTGTCCAGTCCTCCCGCTGGCCGAGGTGGTACAGCCCGTGGCCCATCTCGTGGAGGGTCGCCAGGATCGCCTCCTTGGGGTCGTTGGGGTCGACCCGGGTGGTCAGCCGGGCGTCCCGGGGCCCGACCCCAGAGGTGAACGGGTGGGCCGAGACGTCCAGCCGTCCCGCCTCCATGTCGTAGCCCATCCGGCCGATCAGGCCGGCGCAGTAATCGAGGACCGCTTTCGTGTCGTAGGGGCCCGGCGGGAAGCTGCGGCCTTCGCCGTCCCCCTTCGCCAGAACCGCCTCGATCACGGGGGTGATGCCGGCGGTCACCGAGTCGAACATCGGCTGGAGCTGGACCGCGGTGGCGCCCCGCTCGAACAGGTCCAGGTGGGCATCGTAGGGCTCGGCGTCGTAACCCAGGTGCTCCGCCTGCCGAGCCTTCAGCTCCAGCATCCGCTGCAGCAGCGGCTCGAAGACCGAGAAGTCGTCCTTGGTCCGCGCCTGCACCCACGCCGCCTGCGACTTCGAGCCCAGCTCGGCCATCTCCCGGACCAGCTCCGCCGGCAGCTTGACCGCCCGGTCCCGCGCCCGGCGGGCCAGGTCGACCATCGCCCGGCGTTCGGGGTCGAGCTCCTGGGAGCCCAGCTCGTCGATCAAGCTGCCGTACTCGGCGCTGGTCAGTCGCTCGTGTTCGATGGAGGCGAGGGTTCCGGTGGCCGCCGCCCGGCCGGGCGCCGCCTTCGGCGGCATGAAGGTCTGTTCGTCCCAGCCCAGAAGGCCGCCGATGCTCTCCAGGTGCCGCAGCTCCCGCATGCGAGCGCGGAACTTCTCCCAGGTGTCGTTGGTGGTCATGGAGCCAGCTTATCGGGAGTGGCGCAGCCGGAGGGCGTTGCCCACGACGCTGACGCTGGAGAACGCCATGGCGCCGGCCGCGATCGCCGGGGAGAGCCTGCCCATCGCGGCCAGGGGGATCGCGGCGACGTTGTAGGCAAAGGCCCAGAAAAGGTTCTGGTGGATCACCCGCAGGGTGCGGCGCGCCAGGCGGATGGCGGTGGGGATCCGGGTCGGGTCGGCGCTGACCAGCGTGATGTCCGACGCCTCGATCGCCACGTCGGCCCCCGTGCCGATGGCGATCCCCAGGTCGGCCTGGGTGAGCGCCGGGGCGTCGTTGATTCCGTCGCCGACCATCGCCACGATCTTGCCCTCGTCCTGCAGCCGGCGGATCTCGTCGACCTTGCCCCCCGGCAGCACGCCGGCGATCACCCGGTCGATGCCGACCTGCCGGGCGATGACCCCGGCGGCGACCGGGTTGTCGCCGGTGATCATCGCCACCTCGATACCGGCGTGCTTCAGCTCGGCGACCGCATCCTTCGCCCCCGGCCGCAGGCGGTCGGACAGAGCCACGATGCCCCGGGCCTCGCCGTCCCAGCCGACCGCCACCACGGTCTTGCCCTCCTCCTGGAGCCTGCGAGCCTGCTGCTTGAGCTCCTCGGACCGGGACAGGCCGCGCTCGGAAAGGAGCAGCACCTTGCCCACGACGACCTCGGTGCCGTCGACCACTCCGGCTACGCCGAACCCGGTCGAGGAGTGGAAGTTGGTCACCGGCAGGAGCGACAGCCCGCGCTCCAGGGCCGCAGCTGCGATCGCCCGCCCGATCGGGTGTTCGGAGCCGGCCTCGACCGCCGCGGCCCGGCTCAGCAGAACGCCCTCCGCCAGACCCTCGTCGCCTGCGACGATGTCGCTCACCGTCATCCGGCCCTCGGTCAGCGTGCCCGTCTTGTCCAGCACGACGGCCTGAAGCTTGCCCGACCGCTCGAACACCTCTCCCCCGCGGATCAGCACGCCGAGCTCGGCCCCCCGGCCGGAGCCGGCCATGATGGCAGTCGGGGTTGCCAACCCCATGGCGCACGGACAGGCGATGATCAGCACCGCGATCGACGGGATCAGAGCCTGCTCGAGGCTGCCGGTCGACAGGTACCAGGCGGCGAAGGTCGCCACGGTGACCGCCAGCACCGCCGGGACGAAGATCCCGGCCACCCGGTCCGCCAGCCGCTGGATGGGCGCCTTGGAGCCCTGGGCCTGCTTGACCAGCTCGACGATCTGCGAAAGCGCGGTCTCGGCCCCCACCCGGTTGGCCACCACCTCGAGGCGGCCCTGCTGGTTCAGGGTTCCGCCGAAAACGTTATCGCCGGGGACCTTGTCCACCGGCACCGGCTCCCCGGTGAGCATCGACTCGTCGACTGCGCTGCTCCCGGAAGCGACCGTACCGTCGACCGCCACCTTCTCGCCCGGCCGGATCACCAGCACGTCGCCGGGCATGACCCGCTCGACGGGGACGGTGACCTCGGCGCCTTTTACGAGCAGGGTGGCGTGCTTGGCGCCCAGCTCGACCAGCCGGGCCACCGCGTTGGAGGTGCGGCCGACCGCTCGGGCCTCGAAGTACTTGCCGAGGAGGATCAGGGTGATGATCGCTGCCGAGGTCTCGAAGTAGTAGGAGTGGCCGCCGCCCAGCAGCGACCAGGCGCTGAAGCCGAAGGCGCTCAGGCTGCCGACCGCGATCAGCGTGTCCATGTTGGTTTGGAGCCGGCGCACCCGGGCGGCGGCGGAACGCAGGAAGGGCCAGCCGCCCCAGAACTGCACCGGTGCGCTCAGAACCAGGCCGAGCCACCCCATCTGGAGGTGGTCCAGGCCCAGCGCGGCCTCGAGCTGCGGAACGAAGTGCAGCACCACCAGCGGGATAGTCAGCGCGGCGGAGACCGCCAGCCGGGTCCTCAGGCTGCGGGCGTGCCCGTCGTCGTCGCGTCCCCACGATGACTTCGAGGCCACCGGCTCCATGCCGTAGCCGGCACGCTCGGCTGCGGCGACCAGATCGGTCTGGTCGACCGGCTCCCGCAGGGAGACGACGGCCTGACCCCCGGCGTAGTTGACGAAGGCGTCGTCCACCCCGGGCACCTTGCTCAGGGCCTTCTGCACCCGGGTGGCGCAGGACGCGCAGGTCATGCCGGAGACACGGAAGGTCAGGTTCTGCGCTTCCGAACCCGACCCTCCGGAGGCCTCGGAGACCTCAGTGGTTGCTTCGCCGGCTTTTAGTTCGATGGCTTGTCTCCGAGCTGGTGAAGCTGGGCGTCCTGGTGCCGGGGGGCGGAGTCCGCACCCACGCCGTAGCCTTCACCCTCGATGGCAGAGACGATTCTCGCCAGGTCCAGCGAGCCCTCGTCGTACCGGACCGTGACGTCCTTGCGGTCCAGGTTCACCTTGACCGACTCCACACCCGACAGGGCGCCGACCGCTCCCTCGATCGCGTGGACGCAGTGGTGACAGCTGACCTCGGGAACTTCGAGCACTTGTTCGGCCATTTACCCCTCCTGAAAGTTGCTTGCCTCTCCAGTTTCGCATACCCCCGGGGGGTATGCCAAGAGCAGGTCCGGTGGAAAGGACCTGCTCTTGTCAGCGTAGTACTGCGAGTGGTTTACCGGTCGAGGGCCGGCTCCTCGGAGCTGCGACGGCGGCGGCCCAGGAAGAACATTCCGGCGGCGGCCACGACTGCGGTGACGATCCAGCCGAAGGAGGGCCGGGAGTCGGGCTCGGCCACCGGAAGGGCGGGCGGCTGGGCCACGGTGGCGCCGGGATCCTCGGCTGCGACCTGCAGGGCGCCGGCCGGCGCCGGGCCTCCGTTCTCTGCGGGCCGGCCGCCGCCCGCTGCCGGCTGGTTCGCCTGAGGGTGGCCCTTGGGCTGGGAACCGCCCTCGGAGCCGGTGTCCGGCTCCGGCTGCGGTTCCGGGTCCGGCTCGGGCTGGGGCTCCTCCAGGTCGGGCAGATCGGGGCCCGGGTCCTCGGGATCGCTGCCGGCGCACTGGAGTCCATCAGGGCCCATCTCCAGCTCGCAGATATCGAACTCGGGCTTGTCGACCGCCGGCTTCTGGCACTGCAGGCCCTTCGGGCCCTGCTCGAGCTTGCACATCTCGAAGTCCGGCTTGTCGACCGGGGGCTTCTGGCACTGCACACCTTCGGGTCCCTGCTCCAGCGGACACAGCTCGATCGGGGTGGCTGCAGAGGCGGCGGGAGCCAGCGTCAGCAGAGCGGCCAGAGCCATTGCGGCGGCGGACGCGGTAAGTCGGGTGCTTCGCCGAAGCCTGCGGGTGGTTGCGTTCATCGTGGGTCTCCTTCTCGATCCGTGGTCATCGCTGCTTACGGGTTCAGGAGCGGCGAACGACGGAAATACTTACGAAAACGAAGGAGTTTTTTTCGACGGCCGCTAGGACCAGACCGAGATCTCCCGCAGTGCGGACAGGGACTGCCCCTCGCCGCCCACCCGGACGAACCGTGCCCGGGTTCCGCGGGACGGCGTGACCGCGGCATCCGAGCGGTCCACCTCACCGATCGTGGACCAGCGCGCCCCGTCGAGCGAGCCCTGGACGGTGCAGGCGCATCCCCGGAGCACCACGAGGGAGACGCTGAGCGGCGTGCCCAGGTCGACTACCGCCCACTGGGGCTCGGCCGGCGCCGGGCTGGCCGTGCCGCCGGAAGCGGCAGACGGTCCGGGTGCCGGGAAGTTGGCCGGCTCCGACAGGCGCCCGTCGGTCGCCCCGCAGGACGGGACCGCGGCCGGAGGACCGTCGCCCGACTGGACCGAGCAGGGCCTGGCCCGCGAAACCGGGGCTCCGGCGTCACCGCGAAATGCGAACTGGGCGGAGCGAAGCGAAGATTCGGTGGTGGTTCCCGTCGCCACCCCCTTGCGGCGGGCGGTCACCGAGACCAGGCCGCTGCTGTCCTCCAGCACCCTCGGGTCGTACTCGACGCGGGGCGCCCGGGATGGAGAGCTCCAGATCGGCTGGCCGTCGCCGGAGGTGAACTCGAGCTGGTACCCGGAGCCACTCCCGAAGCCGGAGGACGTCGGGTCCCACTCGGCCCTCCCGGTGCCCAGGGTGACCCGGGGCTCCCAGAACCTCAGCGGTCCCAGGTCGAGCTGCTCGGTCTGGGCGGTGAACGTGTGAAGCAGCGCCGGTCCCTCCACGGTGCCCGCCGGAGCGGCGAGGCCGGCGCTCACCCCCAGCGACCGGGCGTTGCCGAAGAAGGTACGCACCTCACTGCCCTGGAGCGAGAACGAAAAGGCGCCGCCCGCGCCGCTGTCGACCGACTCCGAGTTCCGGAGAAACGAGGCGCACGGTTCCGGGGGCGAGTCCGCCAGGCACACGGTTCCGAGGCTGAGGGCGGTGAAAAGCGTGCCCCCCAGCAGCTCCGAGACCTGAGTCTGCGGCGCCAGCACCACCTGGCGGCCGGCTACCGGCTCGCCGGCCTGGTCCTGGATCGTGCCGGTGACCGTGACCGTGGCGCCGGGATCGACCTGGCTCCGGGTGCAGGCGGCAAGCAGCAGAACAGTTGCCAACAGGAGGCATCGACGGTGTGCGGTTGCTCTAGCCACGCTTCTCCGACGACCGATCCGGGAATTTGCTTCACTGGGCGTGGTTTCCCGGATCAAGGGGCCCTCAGAGCGGGACCGGAGTTGCAGGTCACCACCAGCGAACCGCTGGTGGCCGAGACGTTGCCCGCGTGGTCGGTGGAACGGATGGTCAGGGTCAGCGTCACCGACTGGCCGGCGGGGACGTCCGAGGCACTGAACGGTCCGAGCGTGGCGGTGTAGCTGCCGCCCCCGCTCGGGGACATCGCTTTTCCGCCCGACATCGGGCCGGAATAGGTGAGCCGAACCCCGTCGATCCCGGAGGGGTCCGAGGTCGCCACGGTCACCGTGGAGGTCTGAGGCAGGGTCGAACCGCAGCTGCGGCCGGCGCCGATCTGGCGGGGCGAGACCGACGACAGCCTGAGCGACGGCCCGTCGGTGTCGGCGGGAGGCGGTGGAGGGGGCGGCTCGGGGGCGCCGCCCGCCGGCTCCCGGGACCCGGCCGGATCCCGCTCGGGTGGCGGCTCCGGTTGGGGCCCCGGCGCCGGTCGCAATGAAGGCGGTCGTTGCGGACTGGCCGCCGCCTGGGGGGTTGCGGTCACGGTGTCCGGCGCGACCAGGGACGGGTCCGGCTCCAGGACCTCGATCGGCTGGCTGGGGTCCGGCAGCGGCACGGGCGATGGAAACGCCTCTTGCGGGTCGAACACCAGCTCGTGACGGGGGGGCTCGGGAGGCTCGACCGGATCGGGGTCTGCCACGAGCGCCACCGTGCTCCCGGTGAACAGCATCAACAGCACCGCGGCGGCCACCACCGCGGCGAGGGCCTTGCGGCTGCGGCGAACCATCGCCGGCGGGAAGCCGCCGCTGGTCGCAGGCCACCGGTCGGAGGTGGGACCGCCGCCGGAGTGGGACACCAGCCGGAGGTTTTCGAGGACCGCCTGCCGGGCGTGCGCCGGGGCCGGCACCATCGGGACGACGCCCAGCATGGAGATCGGACTGAGGATGCGCTTGCGCAGCTCGCCGCAGACGTCGCACCCGTCAACGTGGCGGGCCACCCGCTTGCGCCAGGTGGCGGAGAAGCGCCCGTCCCACGGCTTCAGGATCGCCTCGAGCTTGCGGCAGTCCTTGCTCCCCTGGCGGGCGACCATCAAAGCCCCGAGGGACCGCTCCACCTGGTCGCGCATCCGGCTGACCAGCACGTAGGCGTGGCTCGCGGTGACCCCCAGCGCGTCCCCCAGCTCCTGGCCCTGCAGCCCCTGCCGCATGTGCAGGTCGAGCACCACCCGGTCCTGGGCGCCCAGCCCCTCGGCTGCGGCCCTGACCAGGGCCGCCAGCTCGGTCTGTGAGGCGACCTCGGACGGGCCGGGAGCGGTGTCGGCCACCTCCAGGTCCTCCAGGGGGTCCTGGCGGCTCGAGCGGGAGAAGTTCTTCATCGCCAGGTGGCGGGCGATGGCGAAGAGCCAGGGCCGCAGCTTCGACCGGTCCCGCAGCTGGTGCAGCCGCGCGCCGGCGGTAAGGAAGGTATCCTGCAGCAGGTCGGCGGCGTCCTCACGATTGTGAGTGACGGACACCAGAAAGCTGAAGATCCGGTCCGAGTACCGGTCGTAGATGTCCGCAAAGGCCTGTTTGTCGCCTTCGCATGCCGCCCCGACCAGCGCAGCGTCGTCCATCGCCCGCTCATAGTAGTCCACCTTTCCGCCCTCCAATCCGTTCCGGGCTCA
>DATABX010000257.1:0-2136 GCA_036259335.1 Actinomycetota bacterium | reverse complement strand
CGTTCTCGTCGCCTCCGACGACTTGATCCTTCTCGACGAGGTCATCCGGCACCTCGAAGAGATCCCGCACTGGAAGCTGCTTCGATCGGCCCGGTCTGCCGACGAGTTGCTTGGCCGGCCGGCCCGGCCGGACTGCGTGGTGGCATCCGAAGCGGTAGCGCTCCAGCTCGCCGATCATCCGCGGCGATCCCAGCTTTCCGCCGGCCTGGTTGTGTTCGGGCGGCAAGAGACCGCATCGGCCCCGCGGGCGGCCCTCAAGCTGGGTGCCCGCGGGTTCGTCCAGTGGCCGGACGAACGCGGACAGCTTCGTGGGCTCGTCGAGCGCGGCTGCGCGGTGCAAGCTCCGACCGCAGTTCCCGCCGGTGCCCTCCACGCCGTCTGGGCTCCCAAGGGTGGTTCCGGAGCCACGGTTATCTCCGCCCACCTTGCGGGCGCTCTGGCCACCCTGAAGCGAAAGGCGATCCTGGTCGACCTCGATCTGGACCACGCCGATCAGACCAGCGTTCTCGGGGCCGACCCGGAGCACAAGACCGTGGGCGACCTGCTCCGGGTGGCCGACGAGCTTTCCGGCCAGACCGTGAGCACCGTCTTGTGGAGCCACCCACTCGGATTTTCCGCCGTCCTGGCGCCCGGCCGGATCGGGGACACCGCTTCAGCGGAGGCCTCCCGAATCAGCAGCGTGCTGGGGACAATCCGGCAGGCCGCCGACCACCTAGTGGTGGACCTGCCTTCCGGACTGAACCCTGTCGCCGTCTCCGCACTGCTCGACTCCACCTCGATCGAGGTGGTGCTCACTCCCGACCTGCTAGGCCTGCGTCGAACCCGGGACCTGCTGAAGGGCCTCGACTCGCACGGCGTGCACCGGGACCGGATGAACATCGTGCTGAACCAGGCCGGCGGTCCCGACATCACCGAAAAGGAGGTCGAGGCGGTCCTCGGTGTTTCCAGCGTCATCCGGATCCGGGCGGATCTTCGTATCTACCGGGCCGTGAACCGTGGGGAGTTGAGCCCGGTCGCCTGCAAGCTGCTCGCCCCTCTTGCCCGGCGGCTGGCTGCCCACTCCGGGGCGGAGGCTCAGCCGGAGCCGGCCGGCCCGGCAACTGTGGCGGCTTCGGCCCGACCAGTTCGAGTCGACGCCGCCGAAGCGCAACCGGTGGTGCGGGAGGTGCGCCCGGTTGCAAGGGTGGGGCGCCGGAGGGAAGTCGCCCCTCAGCCGGTTCTGGAGCCGGCCGCTTCCCCAGCAGCTCGGATCCCAGATCGGGACCAGTCCAACCCGCTCCAGGCGCGCCGGACCTGGAGATCCGGAGGCGGTGGCGGCTAGACGGACTCGATATCAAGCGGGGGTTAGATGTCCGAACACAACGGTAGCGCCGACCTGAAGGAGCGGGTGCGCCAGCGCCTGCTCGACGAGCGGGACCCAGCCCTCTTCGAGGGTACCCAGGCCGACAAGCGCCTCAACCTGCGCGAGGCGGTGCGCCGGGTGCTGGAGGAGGACCGGGTGATCATCCCCGGCGCCGAGATGGCGTCGCTGGTTCGGGAGATCTCGGACGAGGTGGTCGGGCTGGGCCCCCTCGAGGAGCTGCTGAGGGATCCCCGAATAACCGAGGTGATGATCAACACCCCGAACAACATCTACGTCGAGCTCGAGGGCAAGATCGAACGGGCCTGGGTCCGGCTCCAGTCCGATGCCCAGATCCTCCACCTGATCGAGCGGGTGATCGGGCCACTCGGGCTCCGAATCGACGAGTCCCAGCCTTACGTCGAGGCCCGCCTGCCCGACGGAAGCCGGCTTCACGCCATCATCCCTCCGCTGTCGATCCACGGCCCGGCGGTGACGATTCGCCGCTTCTCTGCACTGCCCTTCACCTACGAGAGCCTGAACGCCAATGCGACGGTGACCGGCCCGATGGTGCGCTTCCTGGACGCCGCGGTCCGGGCGAAGATGAACATCATCATCTCGGGCGGAACCGGGAGCGGAAAGACGACGCTGCTCAACGTGCTGTCCTCGTCGATTCCCGCGAACGAGCGGCTCATCACCATCGAGGACGCGGCGGAGCTCCGGCTGGCCCGGGAGCACGTCGTCTCACTGGAGGCCCGCCCGTCGAATATCGAGGGCCGGGGCCAGGTCACGGTCCG
>DATABX010000256.1:0-3298 GCA_036259335.1 Actinomycetota bacterium | reverse complement strand
GGTAATGGGCGGTCTGCTTGTCGAACCCGGCCGCCCATTACCTGTCGGAGCTGCACACCCCGAACTTGATGTAGCGGCAGGGAACCGCCGGCGGGTTAGCATCCGTCCAATGTTCATGAGAATCCGCCGCGCCCTCGTTTTCTGCTTCCTGGTGCCCTGTCTCGTCGCCGGTCTCGCGCAGGCGGCTTACGCCTCGTGCCTGGTGCTTCCGCCGCTTTCCGAGAGCCTGGCCGCCGCGCCCGTGGCTTTCACCGGCACGGTGACCGACGTCACGGGAGGGGATCGGATCGCGACGGTGCTGGTCGACGAGATCTGGAAGGGCGGGCCGCTGCCCGAGGTGGTCGAGGTCCACGGAGGGCCGGCCAACCCGCAGATGATCACGTCGATCGACCGGTCGTTCACCCGGGGCGACAAGTACCTGTTCGTCCCGACCACCGCCCGGAACCCGTTCCAGGACAACCTGTGCACCGCGACCCAGGAGTACTTCCCCGAGCTGGAGGCTTCCCGGCCGCTGGACACCTCGGCGCCGGGCGCCCCCGGAGAGCCGGGCGAACCGGGCCAGCCGGGCGAACCGGGCCAGCCGGGAGAACCGGGAGAGCCGGGCCAGCCGGGCCAGCCGGGAGAGCCGGGAGAGCCGGGAGAGCCGGGAGAACCGGGTGAGCCGGGAGAACCCACCGCGCCTGTCGCCTCGAACGAAGGTCCCGGGCAGGGGGCGAAGGCGCTGATCTTCGCGGCGTCGCTTGCCCTTGCGATGCTGATCGGTTGGGCTCTGAAGGAGCGGTCCGCCCGCTGAGCCCGGCGGAACCCGGGCGTTCGGCGCTTGGCCGCCGGGCCGATTTGGTGTAGACCGGCAGCAGTGCGGCACGTCTAGGAGAGGGGTCGAAGATGAGAAGGATTGGTTTCCTGGCGCTGTTGATGCTGGCTGCCCTGTGGATGGGTGCCTGCAACCCGGGCGACGACGAGGGCGGGGATTTCAGCATCGATCTGAGCGGCGCAAACGAGGTGTGCGAGGGTGACACCTGCGGCGGCGACGGCACCGGCACCGCCGAGGTCGAGATCAACTCGGACCGCAACGAGGTCTGCTACGAGATCAGCCTCGAAGGGGTGGAGAACGTTCAGGCGGCCCACATCCACGACGGCGACGAGGACGAAGCCGGCCCGGTGGTCGTGAACTTCATGTACGAAGGCGACGACGACGGGGGCGAAGGGTGCGTCGACGACGTCGAGGAGTCGGTCCTCGAGGACATCTCGCAGAACCCCGAGGGCTTCTACGTGAACGTCCACTCCGAGCGGTACCCGGATGGAGCGGTCCGCGGCCAGCTCGAGTAGCCCGCAGGCCCCTTAGAATTGACGGAGCACGGCCTGCGATCCGCGGGCCGTGCGACTGTCTTGCGGGAGGGAATTGCCGGTGGGAGCCGTCGATCGTTTCAACATCAAGGTGTCCGGCCCGGCCGGCGGCCAGCCGATGCTCTTCGCCCACGGTTACGGCTGCGACCAGAACATGTGGCGCTTCGTCGCGCCCAGGTTCGAGTCGAAGTTCCGGGTGGTGGTGTTCGACTACGTCGGCGCCGGAGGTTCCGACCTGTCGGCCTACGACCCCGAGCGCTACTCGACCCTGGCGGGGTATGCCGACGACGTCCTGCAGATCTGCCGGGAGCTCGACCTGAAGGATGTGATCTTCGTCGGGCACTCGGTGTCGTCGATCATCGGCGCCCTGGCGTCGATCGAGGAGCCGGGCCGCTTCGCCAAGCTGGTGATGGTCGGCCCGTCGCCCCGCTACATCAACGACGAGGGCTACACCGGCGGGTTCAGCGAGCAGGACATCAGCGAGCTGCTGGACTCCCTGGAGAGCAACTACCTCGGCTGGTCCTCGGCAATAGCACCGGTGATCATGGGCACGCCGGACCGCCCCGAGCTGGCCGCCGAGCTGGAGGAGAGCTTCTGCCGGACCGACCCCGAGATCGCCCGGCGGTTCGCCCGGGCTACCTTCCTCGCGGACAACCGCGCGGACCTGAAGCGGGTCGAGGTGCCGGCTCTGGTACTTCAGTGCAGCAACGACGCCATAGCACCGGTCACCGTCGGTGAGTTCGTCCGGGATGCCATCCCCAACAGCTCGTACGTCGTGCTCAACGCCACCGGGCACTGCCCGCACCTGAGCACCCCGGACGCTACGGCCGACGCGATAGCCGCGTTCGTCGACGGGTGACCCGCTCGTCCGGCGCTGAGATGAGCTCGGAGGAGGCGCTCGAAGGCTTCTACGGGGCGCTGGTCGACGACGACGCCCAGGAACTCTACGACCGGGCCCCCTGCGGCTACCTCTCGACGACGCCGGAGGGCACGATCATCAAGGTCAATCAGACCTTCCTCACCTGGACCGGCTACACGCAAAGCGAGCTGCTCGGGCGGCGCACTTTCGCCGAGCTGTTGACCGCCGGCGGGCGGATCTATCACGAGACCCACTACGCGCCGATGCTCCAGATGCAGGGGATAGCCCGGGAGATCGCGCTCGACATCGTCTGTGCGGACGGGCGCCGGCTGCCGGCTCTGGTCAACTCGGTGCTCGAGCGAAAGGACGGGGCGGCGGCTGTAATCAGGACGGCGATCTTCGACGCCACCGAGCGCCGGAAGTACGAGCGGGAGCTGCTGCAGGCCCGGCGGCGAGCCGAGGAGTCGGAGCGCAAGGCCCGGGAGCTGGTACAAACCCTCCAGAAGACGCTGATCCCCCCGGCCGCGCCCGACATCCCCGGCCTGGACCTGTCCGCCGTCTACCGGGCTTCGGGCAACGGCGACGAGGTCGGGGGCGACTTCTACGACGTGTTCGAGATCGGCGCCGGCGACTGGATGGTGTCGGTGGGCGACGTCCGGGGAAAGGGCGTCGAGGCGGCGGTGGTCACCGCGCTGGCCCGGCACACCATCCGGGCGGCCGCAGTCCGCCACCCCCGCCCGTCCCAGGTGCTGTCAGTGTTGAACGAGGTGATCTTCAGGCACGATACCGATCGATTCTGCACCGCCGTCCTGGTTCGGCTGCGGAAGGAGGGCCGGGGGTGGAGGGCGTCCATTGCCTGCGGGGGCCACCCGCTGCCCCTGCTGGCCAGGGCGGGCGCCGGTCCGGTGCCGTTCGGCGCCCCCGGCCTGTTGCTGGGCAGCTTCGAGGATCCCGCCTTCGAGGACTGCGAGACGAAGCTCGAGCCGGGCGACATCCTGGTGCTCTACACCGACGGAGTCACCGAAGCCCGCGGACCGGAGAGCTTCTTCGGCGAGGAGCGCCTGGAAGGCTGGGTCGGGCGGCCGGCGCAGC
>DATABX010000255.1:0-2232 GCA_036259335.1 Actinomycetota bacterium | reverse complement strand
AGCCCTCGATGTCCCGACTCCGCCTGGGACAGTGCGCTCGGTGTGATACCCAGCCGGCGCGCCAGCTCCGCCTGGGAGATGCCCTTGGCCTTTCGCTGCGCCTTGAGGTTTGCGCCGGTCCGGGTCAGCTCCTCGGTCTCGTGGCCGACTATCTGGAGACGGCCGCCTCTCAACGTGAACTGGATTGCCCGTCCAACAGAATCGGGCCGGCCGGCCGCCTTGCTGACCTTGAGCAGATGGCCGCCGTTGGACGGGCTCGTGTCGAAAACTATCTGGGTGGTTCGTTGCAGCCGGGCCAGGAACGAGGCGTCGTGGGCCTCCTTCCGGAGAAACCAGTACGCGACGGTGCGAAGCTCGTACAGGCGCGGGCAGTGTTCGAGAAACAGGTTCAAGGCCTGATCGGGTCCCCAAAGGTCCTGCATCGCCGTCAGGTTGTCGAAGACGTAGATCGCACCGGGACCGAATGAGTCCTCGGCCTCCCGGAGCGCCTCAACCACTCGATCCGGATCCCTGGGTTCCTCCACCACCCGGATGCGCTGGCGCGCGTGCGCGGACCTGGCCGGGTTGGCTCCCGCCGAGCCAGTGAAGCAGTCGATGAGCAGAACCTCACGGTCGCGCCAATGTGAGCGGTACCGCTTCAAGACGTCGGAGGCGTGCTCGGTGAAGGTCACGTAGACGAGGTCGGCCCTGGGCGGGGCCGTCACGAAGGACCGGATGATCGCCGAGTCGACGGGGCTGATGATCTGCCAGACGACGTTGTCGCCGATTTGCAGACCGCCAATGAGCCGGTCGACCTCCGGCAGGCCGGTGGTCATCTCCAATCAAGGTCTCCTTGCTTAATGCTTTGGAGCTTAACATTAAGCAATTGGCGCACTCGGCCCGCCGAGCCGGCGGCTCGATGAGCCGGGCTCACTCTTGCCCCCAGCCCTACCGGGTGCCGGAGCGCACCGTTAGCTTCTCGCGGCGTTCGGTCAGCATCCCAAGGACTCCGTCGACCGACCGTTCGAAGGCCGCCAGCCCCTGGGACTCCAGGGTGGTTCCGACGTCCGCCATGTCGATCCCCACCTCGGCCAACCGGGCAAGCACCTCGACCGCCTCGTCAATCCCCCGGTCGGCCGTTCTGGCTACCTTCCCGTGGTCCTCGAAGCGTGCGATGGTGGCCTCCTGCAGGGTCGTGACGGTATTGGGACCGACCAGCTCGTCGACGTAGAGGGTGTCGGGAAGCGCCGGGCTCTTCGGAGTCGTCGACGCCCAGAGGAGTTTCTGCGGCCGGGCGCCGAGCGAGGCCAGCCGCTCCCAGCGATCCCCGGGCAAAGCGATCCAAAGATAGCAGGAAAAGGTAATTGAGCAGCCCGTTACCGGTTCTGGCCTAGCCCTGCTCCGGCGCGGTTGCCGGCTCGAGGATCCAGCCGTAGAACCCGGCGAGGCAGATCACCACGCCCAGCACAAAGACGGTCCAGGAACCCAGGATCACCGCGTAGCCCATCACCGGCATGCCGAATGCCGCGACCAGCGGGTAGATCGACGGGGAGGGCATCGGGATGTGGGGTGGGTCATCGGCGGCGTGCTCGGTCACCTCCGCCCCGCCCACCGGGACCGGGACCGGCCGCCCCTTGCGATCCTCTTGGTACTTTCGGTGCCAGAAGTCGTCGACGTCGGTGATTAGCGGCACCTCGCGAAAGTTGTAGTCGGGCGGGGGAGAGGGAATCGTCCACTCCAGCGTGCGGCCGTCCCACGGGTCGGCCGACGCCATCTCCCCGTGGCGCTTGCTCTTCACCCAGTTGGTCATGAAGACCAGCGTGGAGGCGGCGATGGTGAACGCTCCGACGGTGGCCAGCAGGTTCCACATCTCCCAGCCGAGCCCCTCCTGGTAGGTGTAGTAGCGGCGGGGCATGCCCTTCAGCCCGAGAATGTGCATCGGCCCGAAGGTGGCGTTGAACCCCAGCATCATCATCCAGAAGTGGATCTTTCCCAGGCGTTCGTTCATCATCCGGCCGGTGATTTTCGGGAACCAGTAGTAGAGCCCGCCGAACAGGGCGAAGACCGAACCCCCGAACAGCACGTAGTGGAAGTGGGCGACGATGTAGTAGGTGTCCTGCTGCTGCGCATCGTGGGGCACCACCGAGTGGGTCACGCCGGAGAGCCCGCCGATGGTGAACATCGCGATGAACCCGACGGCGAACAGCATCGAGGTCGTGAACTTGAGCGACCCGCCGGCCATGGTCGCCATCC
>DATABX010000254.1:0-2933 GCA_036259335.1 Actinomycetota bacterium | reverse complement strand
AGGCCGGTGGTCGCCAGCTCACCACTCGAGGCCTGAAGGGCGTTACCGGCGGCGGTGACGTCCGCAGTCAGGTCGTTGAGGGTCGCTTCGTTGTCCTCCACCAGGTCGGCGACAAGCGGCTCCTGGATCGCCACCGCGTCGCACATGATCTCCTCCAGCGAATCCCCGGCCTCTACTGCGCCGGCCGGTGCTGCGAACACACCCACCACAAAAATCGACACCATTCCTGCTGCGATTACTCTGGTCAGCTTCCTCATTCTCGATCTCCCTTGAAAGATTGGATTTGGTTGCCGGAGCGGGTGCGTCCACTCCTGAGCCACGGCAGCGCCCCTTTACCCCCCTTTCTGGTGCCGTGCCCGGATTTCTTCGATTCGTGAGCGAATGAGCTCGTTGATCTCCTCGGCGGTCATGCGCTGGTCGCTTGGTCGTTGGGCAGCTTCCTGGGTTACCTGGAAGATCACCTGGTTGATCTCCATGAGCAGGCGGGCGTCGTCGGCGCCCGGGGGCAGCGAGGCGGTGGGGAGAACGAGCGGTGTCGGGGTGGCGGAGGCCTCCGGGCTCTCGGAGACCGACGGCTCCGGAGAGGCGGATTCGTCGTCGGAGTCGATCATTTGAAACGCAAAAAAGCCTGCAACTATCAAAAGTGCGGCAACGCCGATGCCGGCGACAATCTTCTTCATACTTACCCCTTGGTAGAAGCCCCGCGGAAATGTCGCTACAGGTCTCTATCGGCACGTTTGGTCGATTGTTAAACCAAAGGCTGTAAAAAGCTCGGAATGCAATGACGGATTTCAAAATTCCCATCTACCTGGAGATCGGCCGGAAGCGGACCTTCGCCTGCTCGCTGGAGTGGCCGGGATGGTGCCGC
Organism: Actinomycetota bacterium; assembly: GCA_036259335.1. GTDB lineage: Bacteria > Actinomycetota > CADDZG01 > JAHWKV01 > JAHWKV01 > JAJCYE01. The sequence goes on along the minus strand of DATABX010000254.1, from coordinate 2,065 downwards.
TCGGGAAGAACCGAGGAGGCGGCGATCGACGCCCTGATCGACATCGCGCCGCGCTACGCCGAGGTGGCGCGCAGCGCCTCCAGACGATTTCCGAAGGCCGAACGAGACAGAATCGAGGTGGTCGAGCGCATTCCGGGAAGCGGGACGACCGACTTCGGAGCTCCCGGGAAGGTGGCACAGGCGGACTACGAAGAGCTGGACCAGGCGGCCGCCGGCCGCCTGCGGGATCTTCTGCGAGCGAGCTGGGATCTGCTGGACAGGGCGGTTGCCGAAGCCTCCCCGACCCTGCAGAAGGGGCCCCGAGGCGGCGGACGGGACCGGGACGACATCTTCCGGCACGTCCTGGCGGCCGAGACCGCCTACGCCCGCTCCGCCGGGCTGAAGCTGAAGGAGCCGGACGCCGGGGACCGCAGGGCGATCGAAGCCCATCGGGAGGCGATCCTCGACATCGTCCGGCCGGCCTCCGACACCTCCGTCCGGTCGCCGAAAGGCTGGCCCATCCGTTACGCAGTGCGGCGCTGCGCCTGGCACGTGCTCGACCACGCCTGGGAGATCCAGGACAAGTCCCTGAAGGGCTAGCCGGCCTCCACGATCGCAAGCTCGGCGCCGAGGGCAACCGTCTGACCGGCCCGGACCTTGATCTCGGTGACCACGCCGTCAACGTGGCAGGCGATCTGGTTCTCCATCTTCATCGCCTCCAGCACGAGGATCGCGTCGCCGGCCTTAACCGGGTCGCCGACTTTGTGCAGAATCTTCACGATCGTTCCCTGCATGGGGGCGGTGAGCGTGTCGCCGGTTCCCGCGGGCGCGTGGTCGGCCTGGTCGGGCGGCTTCGGCTTGGTCGGCCGGCCGGACAGCTCGGTGAAGTTCACCTCGAACCGCTTGCCGTCCAGCTCCAGGGACACCCGGCGCGGCCGGGCCAGCGGGGGGCCGGGCTTGCCGCTGGGGCCGAGCGCGAGGTCCGACAGGTCCAGGTCCTTCTCGATGGTCTTGGTGGAGAAGGTGCCCGACCGGAACCAGGGGGAGGAGAGGACCAGCCGGTGGAACGGGATGGTGGTGACGAGCCCCTCGATCCGGTACTCGTCGAGGGCTCTCAGCGTCCGCCGGATGGCCTCGTCCCGGTCGGCGCCGTAGCAGATCAGCTTGGAGACCAAAGAGTCGTAGCTCGGCGGGATCACGGTGCCCGCCCGGGCGCCGGAGTCGACCCGCACCCCCGGGCCTCCCGGCTCGGAGTACTCGCCGATGCTGCCCGGGTTGGGCAGGAAGTCAGTCGCCGGGTTCTCGGCGTTGATCCGGCATTCGATGGCGTGTCCCCGCAGCGTGACCTCGTCCTGGGTGAATCCGAGCGGCTCACCCTCGGCCACCCGGATCATCGCCTGCGCCAGGTCCACGCCGGTGACCAGCTCGGTCACCGGGTGCTCGACCTGCAGCCGGGTGTTCATCTCCAGGAAGAAGAAGTCGCCGTCCTCGAACAGGAACTCGACGGTGCCTGCCGATGTGTACCCGACCTCGCGGGCGAAGCGGACGGCAGCCTCGCCCATCGCCCGCCGGGTATCCGGGTCGATTGCCGGCGAAGGTGACTCCTCCAGCAGCTTTTGATGGCGCCGCTGCAGCGAGCAGTCCCGTTCGCCCAGGTAAACCACGTTGCCGTGCCGGTCGGCCAGGATCTGGATCTCGATATGGCGAGGGTTCTCCAGGTACCGCTCGAGGTAGATCTCCGAGCTTCCGAACGAAAGCTCCGCCTCCCGCGTGGCGCCGTCGAAGGCACCGCGCGCTTCGGCCGGCCCCCGGACCACCCGGAAACCCCTGCCGCCGCCTCCCTTGGCCGCTTTGAGTGCCACGGGCCAGCCGAACTCGGCGGCGAACGGGGAGATCTCGTCCGGCCCGGCAATCGCGCCCCTGGAGCCCGGGACGCTCGGCACCCCGGCGGCGTCGGCGATCCGGCGGGCCGACAGCTTGTCTCCGGCGGCCTCGATCGCCTCGGCCGGCGGGCCGATCCAGGTAAGACCGGCTTTTTCCACCGCAGCGGCGAAGCCGGAGTTCTCGGCGAGGAAGCCGTAGCCCG
>DATABX010000253.1:0-3092 GCA_036259335.1 Actinomycetota bacterium | reverse complement strand
GGGTGAACGCCGAGCTCGGAGGCTCGGCCGGCCGGGAACGGATGGTGCGCGCGCTTGCCGGAAGCGGCCTGGGGCAGGTGGTCGACGTGGTGCCCAACCACATGGCGATCGGCGAGCGGGCCAACCGCTGGTGGTGGGACGTCCTGGAGAACGGCCCGGCCAGCCCCTACGCCCGCTACTTCGACGTCGACTGGAACCCGCCGGAGGCCAAGCTGCGCAACCGGGTACTGATGGCGATTCTGGGCACCCACTACGGGCGGGCGTTGGAGGCCCAGCAGATTCGCATCGTCCGGGAGGGGGCCGAGTTCACCGTCGCCTACTACGATCACCGCCTCCCGGTGGCGCCGCCCTCCCTGGAGAGCATCCTTGCCCAGTCCGCCCGGGTTGGTGGGAACACCGAGCTGGAGTCGCTGGCCGCGGCGTTCGGAAACCTGCCCCGGGCGACGAACCTCGACGACGCGCGGATCCACGAGCGGCTGCGGGACAAGCAGGTGCTGAAGGACCGGCTGGAGGGCCTGCTGAGCTCCGACGGCGACGTGGCCGCCGCCGTGGACGGCGCCCTGCAGGCGGTGAACGATGACCCGGACGCGCTCGACGAGCTGCTGGAGAGGCAGAATTACCGTCTCGCCTACTGGCGGACCGCGGTGGCGGAGCTGGACTACCGCCGGTTCTTCGACGTCGACACCCTGGTGGGGGTCCGGGTGGAGGACCCGGCGGTGTTCGAGGCCGGCCACGAGCTGATCCTGGGGTGGGTGGCGGAAGGCAGCGTCCAGGGGCTGCGCATCGACCACCCCGACGGGCTGCGGGACCCCCAGGGCTACCTGCAGCGCCTGGAGGAGCGGGCGCCGGGCGCCTGGGTGGTGGTGGAGAAGATCCTGGAGCCCGGAGAGCGCCTGGCCGGCGACTGGCCGGTCGCCGGGACGACCGGCTACGACTTCCTCAACCGGCTGACCGGGCTGTTCGTCGACCGGTCGGCGGAGGGCCCCCTCACCGACCTGTACGCCGAGTTCACCGGCGAGGAGGCGCGGTGGGAGCAGGTGGTCCTCGAGCGCAAGCACCAGGTGCTGCGGGAGGTGCTTACCGCCGACCTCACCCGGCTGACCGCCATCTTCGTCGAGGTCTGCGAACGCAACCGCCGCTACCGCGACTACACCCGCTACGAGCTCAGCCAGTCTTTGCGGGAGGTGCTCGCCTCCTTCCCGGTCTACCGCACCTACCTGAAACCGGGGCAGGCCGCCAGCTTGCAGGACCTCAAGTACGTGGTGGAGGCGGTCCGGTCCGCCGAGGCCCGCCGGCCCGACCTCGACCCGGATCTTTTCGGCTTCCTGGAGAGCCTGCTGTTGATGCAGGTGCCGGTTCCCGAGGACCAGGCGCCGGTCAGCCCGGAAATCGAGCTGGTTCTGCGCTTCCAGCAGCTCTCCGGGCCGGTGATGGCCAAGGGGGTCGAGGACACCGCGTTTTACAACTACAACCGGTTCGTGGCGCTGAACGAGGTGGGAGGGGATCCGGGCCGGTTCGGTCTCACTCCGGCCGAGTTCCACGAGGCTTGCGCCGAGGCGCAGGAGCGGTATCCGGCCGGCATGCTGGCCTCGAGCACCCACGACACCAAGCGGTCGGAGGACGTGCGAGCTCGCCTGGCCCTGCTGTCGGAGATGCCGGGCGCCTGGGGCGACGCGGTCGGCCAGTGGGCCAAGCACAACGAGCTGCACCGCGGCGCCGAGGGGCTGCTCGACCGCAACATCGAGTACCTGCTGTACCAGGTGCTGGTGGGCGCCTGGCCGCTCACCAGGGACCGCGCTCTGGCCTATATCGAAAAGGCCTCCCGGGAGGCGAAGACCCACACCTCGTGGCTGGCGCCGAACGAGCCCTACGACCGGGCGCTTGCCGGGTTCGTCGAGGGCATCTTTGCCGACACCACCTTCAACCGGATGCTGGCCGACTTCGTCGCTCCGCTGGTGGAGCCCGGGCGGGTCAACTCGCTGGCACAGACCCTCGTCAAGCTGACCGCCCCCGGCGTGCCGGATACCTACCAGGGGACCGAGCTGTGGGACCTCAGCCTGGTGGACCCGGACAACCGCCGCCCGGTGGACTTCGCAGCCCGGGCCCGCCTGCTCCGGGAGCTCGGCGGAATGACCCCGGAGGAGGTGCTGGCCCGGTCGGACGAGGGGCTGTCCAAGCTGCTGGTGGTCTCCCGGGCGCTGGAGCTTCGACGCCGCCTGCCCGAGGCCTTCGGCGCCGGGGGCCGGTATGAGCCGCTGGCGGCTTCGGGCGAAAGGGATTCCCGGGTGCTCGGGTACCTGCGCTGGGGCGTGGTGGCGACGGTCGTGCCCCGCCTGGTGCTCGGCCTCAGCGGCGGTTGGGGCGACACGATCGTCGAGCTTCCGGCCGGCAGCTGGAGCAACCGCCTGACCGGCGAACGGGTGGCCGGAGGACCGGTCCCGGTGGCCGAGCTGATGGCCCGCTTTCCCGTGGCGCTCCTCGAGCTGGAGTCCTGAGGGCGGTGCACACCTTTCGGGTCTGGGCCCCGGCGCCCGAGCGGGTCGACCTGCTGCTCGGCCGCGAGCGCTTTCCGATGGTCCCGTCGGGTGACGGCTGGTGGCAGCTGGAGGTCGGGCAGGCGGGCCCGGGAACCCGCTACCAGTATTCGCTTGACGGCGGGCCTGCCAGGCCGGACCCCCGGTCGGCCTTCCAGCCGGAGGGGGTGGACGGCCCGTCCGAGCTGGCCGACCATGGTGCCTTCTTATGGTCGGACGCCGGCTGGAGGGGCTTACCGCTTGCCGGGGCGGTTCTCTATGAGTTGCACGTCGGCACCTTCTCGGACTCCGGCACTTTCGAGGGGGCCATCGAGCACCTTCCCCACCTGGTCGAGCTGGGGGTAGACGCAGTCGAGCTGCTACCGGTGGCCGAGTTCTCCGGCAACCGGGGATGGGGGTACGACGGTGTGGACCTGTTCGCCCCGCACCACGCCTACGGGGGACCGGAGGGCCTCAAGCGGCTGGTCGACGCCTGCCACGCCGCCGGGCTTGGCGTGGTGCTCGACGTGGTCTACAACCACCTCGGACCCGCCGGCAACTACCTGCCGGAGTTCGGTC
>DATABX010000252.1:0-8808 GCA_036259335.1 Actinomycetota bacterium | reverse complement strand
CCCGGCTGGTGCGGCGAGACAAGGGTAAACGCTAGGCCGGGTTGACCGCTTCCTCCATGCTCCGGATAAGCGTCACGACGCCCGGCAGGTCGCCGTCCATGACCCGCTTGACCACCGCGGTGCCGACGATCACACCGTCCGCCACGCGGCAGGCCTCGACGGCAAGCTCGGGGCTCGAGATGCCGACGCAGATCAGCACCGGCAGGTCGGTGTGATCGTCGGCACCGCGGTGGTCAAGCGGGTCCTGGACGGCGACCTGCCGGGCGTCGTGACGCTTATCCGGAGCATGGAGGAAGCGGTCAACCCGGCCTAGCGTTTACCCTTGTCTCGCCGCACCAGCCGGGATGGCGGAATGGCAGACGCGATGGTCTCAAACACCATTGAGCGCAAGCTCGTGCGGGTTCAAGTCCCGCGCCCGGCACACCCGAACGAGCTCTCCAACGGGCCGCTGTGATGCCGTACAGGCGCCTCTTCTTGGATTTCCCACATTAATTCGGGCGCCGCCGTGCCGATAAGTAGTGCAGACAACAACAATGCCCAGCCACATCAGGGAAACATCCGGGGGGATGTAGCCGAGGCATCCGTGGCGAACCCGGAAAGGGGTTGGGACCATTGTCGAGGTTTCTTTCGACGCGGGCGTGGCCGAACCGCGCCAGGCAAGAAGAAGGTGCGAGCGCCGTGGAGCTCGCCATGGTGCTGCCCTTCCTCATTCTGGTCCTCGCCGGCATCATCGACTTCGGTTTGGTCTTCAGCGACCTCATGTCGCTTCGGCAGGGGGTCGGAGCAGGAGTCCGCCAGGGGGTTGTTGCCCATGCCGGCACCGCGAGCACCTGCACCATCACCGGAGCCGCCGCGGCCAACCTGGAGACTCGCCGGCTCATCTGCCTGACCAAGGGCATGATCGGCCTCGACGAGGCGGACAGCCGGACGATGGTGTCGTTTCCGGCCAGCAAGCTGAAGGGCGGATCCCTGATCATCTGTGCCCAACACCCCCTGGAGTCCTCCACCCTCGTTTTCGACTCGATTCTCGACGGCCAGTTGAAGGCGAAGGTCGAGATGAGGATCGAGCAGGATCTGTCTGCCTTCGACTCGGCTGCCGAGACCGCTCTGCCCGGAGGCGACTGGACGTGGTGCTCGTGAAGCGGCGGCCGGCGGACGAGCAGGGCGCGGTGCTTATCGTCTTCGCACTGTTCATGACGACGCTGCTCGGCTTTGCCGCCCTGTCCGTCGATCTCGGCTACGCCCGGCAGCGCAAGGCGCAGGCACAGAACAGCGCCGACTTTGCCGCGCTCGCCGGCGCCGGAGTTCTGAAGACCGGTACCAACGCGCAGGCTGTGACCGCGGCCCGGGACTACGTGACCCGGAACGGCTTTGTAGGCGAGGACGCCGAGGTCCACGTTCCCCCGGTTTCCGGATCCAGGGCCGGGATTGCCGGATGCATCCAGGTCAGTCCCTCCGAGGAGTTTCCGACGATGTTCGGCCGGGTCTTCGACATTGCGTCGCTGACCCTCCAGGCGCAGGCCGTGGCCTGTGCCAGCCCCGGCCTCGGCGGGCCGTACGCGGTTTTCGCCGGATCCACGACCTGTCCCGATGCGCTGAGCTTCAGCGGGGCGAACCGGACCATCAACGGCGGCATCCACTCGAACAACGACATGAAGGTGGTGTCCTCCGGGACGGTGATCAACGGTGACGTCACCTACCTGGAGGGGGAGGCCCCGGCGGGCAACATAACCGTCAACCCCTCCGTCGACAACCCAAGGAAGGTCGACGCGCCGCTGCCGTACCCGGAGGTCTTCCAGGCCGAGGACTACGCACCCGGCGGCAAGAAGGCGCTCCTGGCGATGAACGAGCTGAAGTACCACTACGCCGGAGCTGCCGAGATCAACGAACTCTGGCTCACGCTGAATCTTGCCTTCAACCCTCTTACCAGGACTATCGCCCCGGGGCTGTACTACACCACCGGCGACATCCACCTGAACGGAAACGGCTACAACTCGACCGGCGCCACGTTCGTCAGCCGGAACGGCAACGTGCACCTGAACGGCAACAACTTCACCTTCAGCCCATGGGACCCGGACGGCCTGGTGATCGCGTCGTTCAAGGACGAGTCGAGCTGCTCTGCGGGCCAGGCGGTCGTGAAGCTCAACGGAAACAACCACTCTTGGACCGGTGTGATGTTCGCCCCTCAGGGCCCCCTCGACTTCGCCGGCACCAACATCGTGGCGTCGCTCAACGGGCGGCTGGTCGCCCAGACCGTCAAGCTCAGCGGCTCTTCGCAGACCATCACGAAGAGTCTCGACTTCGCCGGCGTGGAAGGCGGGTTCGAGCTTGTCGAGTGAAACGGTCAACCGAAATCAATCTTCAGCGGGACTGAACAGGAGTGGCAGATGAAGCGATCGAAGATAGTTGTGGTGGGCGGAGCGGTCCTTGCCATCCTCGGCATGCTGCTGGCCTACGTGTACACGGCGAGCGCCGGCAAGGCGGAGGCAAGTGCACCGGCGGCGGAGGGCGGGACGGCTGACGCCTACGTCGCGACGGGCGATCTCACGATCGGGACCGTGTGGGAGGACCTGGCCGATCTGGTCGAGAAGCGCCCGGTGCCGGTGGCCCTGCGGCCGCCCGGAGCCATCTCGGACCCCGAGCAGGTCAAGGGAAAGACGCTGGTCAGGTCGATGGCCAAGGGCGAGGTCCTGACCACGGTGCAGTTCAACCCGACCGGCGCCGAAAGCCTGAAGATCCCCGACGGCCAGCGGGCACTGACCCTCAGCCTCCCCGCGCCCCAGGGGGTGGCCGACTACATCCAGCCGGGCGCCAAGGCCGACATCTTCGTCACCTTCAAGGGGCTTCCGGGAGCGACCAACCCGATCGACGCGACGCTCACCCAGCTGCTGCTGAGCAACGTAACGGTGCTCGCCAACCGCCGGGCCCTTCCCGCCGAGGCGCTGGCCGAGGGAACGCCTCCGCCGGACGGCGGGGACATCCTCTTGACCTTCGCGGTGACTGTCGAGCAGGCGGAGAAGATCATTTTCGCCAAGGAAAACGGCGCGCTGTGGCTCACATTGATGAACCCGGACGACCCGCCGGGCGTCGGGACGGGTCGCACCTACCGCACGGCGCTGGCATGAGACACCGCAGCGCAGCCGGCGCTACCGAACCGGATCGTGAACCCCCTCGCGAGACGCCAGAACCGAGTCTGGCGAGGGTCGACTACGAGCTTCTCCGCCGGCTGGGGGCCATGGCGCACCGCGACGAGGCGGCGGGCTCGCCGGTCGAGGCCCAGGAGGGCGGGCTGGGGGTCGCCGGCCCGGGCCGCCCGCAGGCGGGCGAGATGAGCCGGGACGTGACCCGGCAGTCGCCGGTGCGCCCCCGGGAGGACCTCCCCAGGAACGTGCACGTCGAGGTCGTGACGGCGACCTCCTCGGAACCCCCGGCGGATCCGGAGGAGGGTCGCGCCCGGGTCCCCAAGGTTGTCGTCGTCGACCGGCGAGGCGACCTGGCCCGGGATATCGGCAAGGCGGCCCGGGACCTGGTGCCCGAGCCGGAGATCCTGCTTCTGGACCGTCCCACGCAGATCGTCGAGATCGCCGAAGGCGAGGATCCGGACGTGGTCGTCTTCAGCGGCGAGGAGGTCACCACCGCCGGCCTCAGGCGGCTGGCGGCGGTGCACAAGGCCCAACCCAAAGTGGTGATCCTGCTCTCGGACAACCAGAAGACCTGGCCGGCGGCCCAGCTCGCGGCCAGTGGAGCCAGCGACATCCTCCCGGCGCGCCCGACCAGGGCCCGTCTTCGCGCCAAGCTGTCGGACGCGCTGAGCAGGGCGGAGCAGTTGCGAGCCGAGAGTGTCGTCGTCACCGAGCGGGTGGTGGTGGAGAAGGCCGAGCCGGCCGAGACCGCCCCGGCGGCGCAACCGGCCGCCGCCGCCCTCGGCAGGGTGTTCACCGTCGCCTCCGCCTCCGGAGGCAGCGGCAAGACGATGCTGGCGACCAACCTCGCGACCTATCTGGCCAAGGCGACCGGCGGTAGGGTCCTGCTCGTCGACCTGGACCTGCAGTTCGGCGAGGTCGCGCCGACCCTTCATCTGCACCCGGAGCGCACGATCGAGGATTCCGCGAAGGACCCCGACGAGCTGGCGGCGATGGTCGTGGAGCACGCCAGCGGCTTCCGGGCGCTGTGCGCGCCGAGCGACCCGCTGGCGGGGGAGCGCATCGGGCCCGAGGAGGTTTCGGCAATCCTCGCAGCGGCCAGGCGACAGTTCGACTACGTGGTGGTCGACACACCGCCGACGCTCAACGAAACCTGCCTGGTCGCCTTCGACCGCTCCGAGAAGCTGCTCGTCACCGCCAACATGGACGTGCCTTCGCTGAAGAACATGCGACGGTACCTGGAGACTCTGGAGAAGCTGGACGTGACTGCGAACCGGTCGGTCCTGGTGCTGAACCGCGTCGAGAGCGGCATCGGGCTGGACCTGAAGGGGGTGAGCCAGCTGTTCCCCAAGGGTTTCCTGGCAGTGCTCCAGGTGGCCAAGGAGGTTCCCTGGGCCACGAACATGGGCGTCCCGGTGCTGGACGGCGACCCGAAAGCCGAGATCTCACGCCGCCTGGCGGAGGGCTTCGCCAAGCTGGTGCCGGCCGCAGCCGGCGTGACGCTTCCCTGGTCGGTTTCACCGGCATCCCACCGTACCGGCCTGGCCGGGCTGCGCCGAGGCAGGAACTGATGGCGCTCTCCGACCGCCTGGTCCGGGTCGAGACCGAGAAGGCCCGCGCGACCGCCGGCAAGGGGCCGCGGGTCCCCGACAGACGGAAGACGGGAGCGGGCTCGGCCAGCTGGGGGCAGATGAAGCGCCAGGTTCGTGACGCGCTGATGGAGGAGCTGGGGACCAAACTGACGGCCAAGAACAAGGCAGACGAGCTGAAGGTGGTGGTGTCGGAGAACCTGGAGGCCGCGTTGACCCGGGCCGGGATCTCCCTGCCCGCCTCCCAGCGGCCGAAGTTCGTGGCCGAACTGACCGCCGACCTTCTGGGATACGGCCCCCTGGAGGAGCTGCTGGGGGACCCCAAGGTCACCGAGATCATGTGCAACGGCTACAACGACATCTACGTCGAGCGGGCCGGCAAGCTGGTCCACACCGACGTCGCCTTCAACGACGAACAGCACCTGCGCCAGGTCATCGAGAAGATCGTAGGGACCATCGGCAGGCGGATCGACGAGTCTTCCCCGATGGTCGACGCCCGGCTGCCCGACGGCTCCCGGGTCAACGCGATCCTGCCGCCGGTGGCCGTCGACTCCCCCCTGCTTACCATCCGGCGCTTTCCCGCCACCCCGTTCACGGTGGCCGACCTGATCAGCCTGGGAGCTTTGAACGAGGAGGCCGCGTCGTTCCTCGAGGCCGCGGTGCTGGGCAAGCTGAACATCATCGTGTCGGGCGGAACCGGCACCGGGAAGACCACGTTGTTGAACGTCCTGGGGGACTTCGTGCCCTCGGACGAGAGGATCATCACCATCGAGGACGCGGCCGAGATCCGGCTGTCGCAGCCCCACGTCGTGCGCATGGAGACCCGCCCGGCCAACATCGAGGGGGCCGGGCTGGTGGGAATCCGGGACCTGGTCCGCAACGCCCTGCGCATGAGGCCGGACCGCATCGTCGTCGGTGAGGTGCGCGGCGGAGAGGCCCTGGACATGCTCCAGGCCATGAACACCGGCCACGAGGGGTCGCTCACCACGATCCACTCCAACTCCCCCCGTGATGCCCTGACCCGGCTGGACACGATGGTTCTGATGGCCGGCTACGACCTGCCGGTGCGCGCCATCCGGCAGCAGATCGCCGCCGCGCTGGACCTGGTGATCCAGATCGCCCGGTTCGGCGACGGATCCCGCCGGATCACCCACATCTCAGAAATCCAGGGGATGGAGGGGGACATCATCACCCTGCAGGACATCTTCCGTTACACGTTTGCCGAGGGGGGCCGGGAGTCCGCTCAGTCCTCGGGAAGCCTGCGTCCCACAGGCCTGCGGCCGAAGGTCGTAGAGAAGCTCCAGGACAAGGGCATCCCGGTGCAGGCGAAGCTTTTCCGGCCCCGCCTCGAGGCCGGGTCGGGTACCTCACGGCTTCTGACGGCATCGAAGGTGAGGCGATGATCCAGCTGGCGGCGATCCTGTTCATCGGGCTCGGCATAGCGGTGGGGAGCTACGGCTTGTCCCGGATGATGGCCTTTCGCAACGCCGCCCTTCGCGAGTTGCTGGAGTCCGAGCTCGACGAACCGACCAAGCCCCCCAAGGACATCTCGGACCTCATGGAGCGTGCCGGGGCCTTCACCGAGCGGGCGCTGGGCGAGTCGCCGGCGGCCGGGAAGGTCCGGTTCAAGCTCATCCAGGCGGGGTCCCCGATGAAGGCGGGGGAGTTCGGCGCCCTGCTCGCCGTGGGAACCCTGGTGGCTGCGGCACTGACCTTCCTGGTCTCCGGCTCATTGCTGCCGGCGACGGGGGTCGCGGTCGTCCTGCCGATGCTTTCGATGGCCCGGCTCAGCTCGAAGGCGCGCAGGAGGGTGGCCAAGATGGAGTCGCAGCTGCCCGAGGTCCTGCAACTCATCGCCGGCTCCCTGGATGCGGGGACCTCGCTGCTGCTCGGCATGGAGCTGGCCGGCGCCGAGGGAGAGGCTCCGCTCAGCGAGGAGTTTGCCCGCGTGGTGGCGGAGTCGGCGGTCGGGCGGCCCCTGCTCGAATCCCTCGACGCGATGGCGCAGCGCATCGGATCCGCGGACATCAGCTGGACGGTCAAAGCCATTCGAATCCAGCACCAGACCGGAGGGCGGCTCGCCGACACCCTGCGGGTGCTGGCCGAGTTCATGCACGCGCGCCAGGAGGTGCGGGGCGAGGTGCGGGCTCTGTCCGCCGAGGCCCGCATCTCCGGCAAGCTGCTCATCGGGATGCCCATCGCCCTCGGGGTCTTCCTGTTCGTTACCCGGCGGGAGTACGTCGACCCGCTGTTCTCGACGGTCCCCGGACAGGTGGCGCTGGCGGCTTCGGCGGTCAGCCTGCTCATCGGCCACCTGTGGATGAAAAAGCTCGGCCGGGTGGAGGTCTGATCGTGGAACCGATGCAGCTGGCGAGCGTGCTGGCGGTGGCCGGCGGGATCGCAACCATGACCGCCGGCCTGAGCCGGCTTGCCGGAGACAGGGGTTCCGACCCCCTGGCCGAGATCGCCGACGACTACGTCGACTACGACCCGCTTCCCAACCGCCCACTGATCGAGAAGCTGCTCACGCCCGCCCGTGCAAACCTCGGCCGGCTCGGCCGCAAATTCACCCCCAGCTCGGGCCTGGCCAAGATGCGGAGGCACGCGGTGCTGGCCGGACTGGGGGCCGGCGGGATGGAGTCGATCCTGGCGGTGAGGGCCGTCGGGACCGCCGTGGGGGCGGCGCTGATCACCCTGGTCTGCATCGCAGCGGAGCAGGGCGCCGCCAAATCGATACTGTTCGCTTTGATGGGCGGCGGCCTCGGTTTCCTGCTCCCCGGTGCCTGGGTCGCCCGAACCGGCCGTAAGCGCCAGCAGCAGATCCGGCGCGACCTTCCCGAGACGATCGATCTGATGGCGATCGCGGTTCAGGCCGGCATGGGGCTGGAGGCGGCCCTGGAGCTCGCGTCCGAAAGCCTCCCCGGGCCCCTGGGCGACGAGCTGCACCGCCTGCTGCAGGAGATCCAGCTCGGTTCCAGCCGGAGAGAGGCTCTCCACCTGCTCCGGGAGCGGACCGACGTGAGCGAGCTTTCGTCGTTCGCCCTGGCGCTGATCCAGGCCGACGCCATCGGGAGCCCGATCGCCGAGGTTCTACAGTCCAACTCCGCCCGGATGAGGCTGATCCGCCGCCAGGTGGCCCGCGAGAAGGCGGCAAAGCTGCCGGTGAAGCTGCTCATCCCGATGATGCTGTTCATCTTCCCGCCCCTGTTCGTGGTGATCGTCGGTCCGGCGGCGTTCAACATCGTCGAGAGCCTGAAGATGCCCTGACGCGGGCGCCGCCGCCGGGTTGTGTAAAGCTTGGGATTGCCCCGAATTACCGATTGAAACCTGGCGATGGAGCACCGATGGACGCCTCTTTTGGCCTTTTGATCCGCTTCGGCCTCGGAACGATGTTCCTGTACGCCGGGGCCTCCAAGCTGTCGGACCTGGGGGAGTTCGCCGACGCCATCAAGCTCTACCGCATCATCCCCGGCGCCACCGCGGGGGCGGTGGCGAGGATGGTCTCGGTAACCGAGGTGGTGCTCGGGGTTGTGCTCCTTCTGGGGGTCGCCGTCGGCTACGCCAGCATCGCCGGGTCGGTGCTGCTCGTGATCTTCGCCGCTGCTATGGCCGTCAACCTGATCCGCGGCCGGCAGATTCCCTGCGGGTGCAAACGCGAATCCGAGCCGATCCAGATCAAGCACATCGTGCGCAACGCGCTGGCGGTCGCCGCCCTGCTGTTTCTGGCAACGCTTCCCACCCACGACTGGGCGGTTGACGCACTGATCCAACCACGCCTGTTATCTTTCCCTTAGTGCAGCCCCGAGCCCGAATACTCATTGCCGAAGACGAAGCGATCATTCGCTTGGATTTGCGCGAGATGCTCGAGGAGGAGGGCTACGACGTCGTAGGGGAAGCCGGCGACGGGGAGACCGCCCTGAAGCTGGCCGACGACCTGCGGCCCGACCTGGCGATACTGGACATCAAGATGCCCGGGATGGACGGGCTGACCGCTGCGGCAAAGATCAACGAGGGCGAGATGTCGGCGGTGCTGATCCTCACCGCATTCAGCCAGCGGGACCTGGTCGAACAGGCCA
>DATABX010000251.1:0-2669 GCA_036259335.1 Actinomycetota bacterium | reverse complement strand
TGGAACAAGGTCATGAACCTCGACCGCTTCGACCTGCCTGATCGGCGGGTCTGAACCGCACCACCCTCGATTGACTACTGGTCGCCCGGCTCCTCGTGGGCCTGGCGACCCGTAGCCCTGGCCTCGACCCGATCTCCCGGGTCGATCTTGTCGTCGATCCACTCGTCGATCCGAGCCCACCAGGTGTACAGCCACTCGATGAGCGCATCCTGCTCCCTCGGCACCTCGGCCGCCGGCACGCGCCAGTAGCGGGCGGCGACCGGGCGCTCGAAGGGGATGCGCCGCCACAGCTCGGCAAACGGCCCGACGTCCTCGAGAACCGTGTGGGCGACGAAGACCACATCCGCCCCGGGTGCGGCGTTGACCGCGGCCAGGACGCCGCCGTGCCTGGGCGGCAGTACCCGAAGCATCTTCTCCGCCTTGTCGGCGTAGCGGGTGAAGCCCTTCTTGCGCAGGCTGGCGATCGCGCGGATTCTCAGCTTCGCCGTGAAGTCCCGGCCCTCGGGAAACAGCACGAAGGCTCCGTCGTGAGGTGTGCCGCTGGCGAGCTCGGCGATCTCCCGGAGCGACCGGTCCCGGTCGTCCGGGTTGTGGGTGATGAACCGGTTGGGCAGGCGGTTGCCGATGGTGTCGAAGAACGGGTCCCACTGCAGCTTCGCCAGCATGATGATGCGGGGCAGCCGGCGGTAGCCGATCATTATCGTGCCCACCAGCATCAGCGAGTTGCCGGGGCCGGCGTGCCGGCTGAAGACCAGCACCGGGCCGCCCTTGCGGGCCGGCGGGTCCTCGATCTGGATGCGCAGCCGGAACAGCCGGGATGCAGCCGCGTTGATGCACTTCAGCCACCACCTCATGTAGCCGAAGTGGGCGGCCTGCATCGGCTGCGAGCGCATCGCGAAGCCGAAACCCGAGCCTATCCACAGCCCGAACAGCGCGACGATGCTCAAGATTTCGAAGAACAGGTAGACGGTCACGAACGCCGCCGCCCGAAGCGCCCGGAGTCGATGGTCGAGCACTGCGCCGTAGAGGGCGGCGGCCACCAGCACGACGGGCATGGCTGCCAGAAGGCCGGCGCACAGCACAATTGCCAGCGGCGCCAGGATCAGCCGGCGCAGGATCCTGGGCGGCAGGCGGTTCATCGCAGGCCCCGGTTCAGCTCAGCCGGCACCGGCCGCAGAGGCCAGTTCGTCGAGGAAGGTGGCCGACGCCCGGTGTGCCGCCTCCATCCGCTGCGCCACGTGAGTGAAGTCGCGGTACTTGAGCTGGCTGAGGCCGGTCGGGGAGTTCTCCTCGCCGGTCGGCAGCACGTGGCCGACAACCCCGTCCGGGAGCGAACCCATGTCCCGGGCGAACCGGTGCCGCCGGCCGATTTCGAAGGCCACCGTGGCGACCTGGAGGAGGTTGCGGGGCGCCTTGAGCGGCTGCTCGATCCGGCCGACGTGCAGGATGTACAGCTCGGTGGCGCCGAGCTGGATCGCCCGCTCTATCGGGATGCTGTTGACCAGCCCGCCGTCGAAGAAGTGCTCGCCGTCGATCTCCACCGGCGGCAGCAGCCCGGGAACCGCCGCCGAGGCGAGGATCGCCGGCACGAGGGGGCCCTCGCTGAACCAGTGCTCGGCCGCCCGCTCGACACTGGCCGCCACGCACTGGAAGGGCACCTTCAGCTCCTCGAAGCGTTCCACCGGCAGCAGTCGCTCGATCAGCGCCTTGAGGTTGCCGTTGGAGTGCAGGTGGGTGCCCCGGCGCACCAGGTTGGCGGCGCCCCCGAAGGGGGAGGCGAAGACCCGCTCCTTGCCGAGCGCCAGCCACGCCCGGCGGAGCTCGGTAACCGTGTCGAGCGAGGGCTCGGCGGCGACGGCGACCCCGTTGAGGGCGCCGACCGAGGTGCCTACGATCAGGTCGGGCAGGATGTTTCGTTCGAGAAGCGCCTGCAGCATGCCGACCTCGTTGGCACCCAGGTGCCCGCCTCCGCCCAGAACGTAGGCGACGGTGCGCTGCCCGGACTGGTCGGATTCCGCCATGGGTACATCGTATGCCCCGTCCCTTCGGTAAGATCGGAGGTCTTTACCGAGGAGGCGCTAGTGCCGAGCCAAACCTGCAGCCACCTGGACCAGATCCTCGACGACGTCACACCGAGCGGCAACGGCTGCGTCGAGTGCCTGAAGGATGGCCGCCGGTGGGTTCATCTCAGGCTCTGCCTGAGCTGCGGCCACGTCGGGTGCTGCGACAACTCGCCCGGCCGCCACGCCACCAAGCACGCCCGCACCACCGGCCACCCGATCGTCCGCTCGTTCGAGCCGAAGGAGACCTGGCTGTGGTGCTTCCCCGACGAGCTGTTCTTCGAGCTCTCGGACCTGCCGCCCGGCCCGTGGCACGCATGACGGCCACCGCCGGTGCGGAGATCGGCATCTTCGGCGGATCGGGCTTCTACTCCCTGCTGCCCGACCTCGACGAGATCGAGGTGGAAACTCCGTACGGCGCTCCGTCCGACTCGCTGGCGGTCGGGGAGATAGGCGGCCGCCGGGTGGCGTTCATGGCGCGGCACAATCGCAACCACACCATCCCGCCGCACGAAATCAACTACCGAGCAAATCTGTGGGCGTTCAAATCCCTTGGCATTACCCGGGTGCTGGCGCCGTGCGCCGCCGGCTCGCTCCAGCCCTACGTCC
>DATABX010000250.1:0-6936 GCA_036259335.1 Actinomycetota bacterium | reverse complement strand
CCGGGCGCCAGCGACGACTGGGTGGAGATTCCCGGCTAAGGCTCAGTAGATCCCGTCGTCCCGGACCCGCTGGTAGATGTCGCCGGGCGCCAGGAACACCACGCTGGCCCCTCCGATGCTGCCGGTGGAGCCGGGGATCGTCATGTTCCTCACCGCCGCCGGGTCGATGTCCCGGGCGAGCAGCGCCAGCTTGATGAACTCGCTCACCGGGACGTCGGCGCTGATGTGCCGGCGGGCCGCCTTGACGTAGTCGAATATCCGGTGCGGGTCGGCGGCCTCGGCCCGGAACTTCTCCAGCGAGGCCAGGATGAACAGCCCCTGGTTGTCGGTCCGGCTGAAGTCGCCCCGGGGCGTGTCCTTTCTATTACGGCTGAACGCCAGCGCCGCCCGCCCGTCCATGCGGATCCTCCCCGGGCGGAAGTCGGCGCCCGAGGGGGAGTCGTGCATGTCGTAGGGCACGTTGACCTCCACCCCGCCCAGCTCGTTGATGAACGCCTGGAAGTGGCTGAACTCGGTGGTGGCGTAGTAGTGGATCGGGATCCCGGTGTGGCTGCGGAGGGCCTGGATCATGCGATCGGGCCCGCCGGTGCACGCCGCGTTGACCTTGGTGAAGCCGCCGATGTTCGAGTCCCGGGGGAAGTTGAGGATGGTGCCCGCCCGCTGCTGCGGGTTGATCGCCACGATGTGGATGGCGTCGCACCGCCCGCCCCCTCCCGGGGGGCCCTGGCGGGTGTCGCTGCCGAGCACCGCGACGAACAACGGCTCGCCCCGCTCGGGCCGCCAGTGGGTGCCGGCGACCTTGTGGATGCCGACCGCCTCCTCGGCGGCGTCCGCCCGGCCCAGGACCGGCGCCAGCGTCCACCAGACCAGGCCGGCGAGCATCGACGCGGCGACCGCCGCCGCGATCAGGGCCCGGCGCAGCCGGCCTCCGCCGCTGAGCCCGGCGATCACGACGCCTCCTCGGCGGCGAGCCGGGTGGTGTAGGCGTAGATCTTGTAGTCCTCACCCTCGCGCTGCAGGTAGAAGACCGCGTCGTGCACGATCGTCACGTCGCCCCCCTCGAACGAGGTGCCCTCCCCCTCGAAGTTGGCGTAGGCGATGCCGAGCGGCAGGCTCCCGTCCGGCTCGACGAGGAAGCTGATCTTGCTCAGGCGCTGGCTCACCGGCTCGACCGACTCGATCTGGTCCCACAGCTCGGACATCGCCAGGTGGGTGAGGTTGGGGGGGACCGACGGCTGGGCCTCGGCGGTGAACAGGCCCATCAGCTCGGGGTGTTCGCCGTTCACCCAGCGGGTCGGATCGAGGAAGGCGACGGTGTAGTAGCGGTTGACCAGGGCGAGCACCCGGTTGGCGGAGTCCTGGGCCTTCTGGCCGGAGTCGGGACGCTCCAGCGGGTCGACCGCCCGGACCTCGCCCAGCTCGAAGTCGCCCTCGTTGATCGTCGGGCCGCCGTCGTCTCCGCCCGGGACCGCCTCCCGGACCTGGTCGCACCCGCCCAGCAACAGGGCCATAACAATAAGGAGGGGAACTGCTCGAGCTAACCGGTGTCTGGCCACGGGGACGTATTCTTGCCTACCTTCCCGTTGGGACTCAAACCCCCAGGCCGCCTCGACGGCGGGCGCAGACGCAATCTGGCAGGCGCCGGGAACCATCTCGGCGCCCAACGTGGATATAATCGGCCCGGCGGAAACTTTCCCAGCGCCCTCGAATTGGGCTGCTACGCACCAATCGCTAACCGACGGAGGCTCAATCCCGCATGCCTGGCATCGTATACCTCGCCGTAGAAGGCGGCTCAATCGACGTTAATCTCGCTTCGTTCGAGGAGTTATCGCTCTACATCATCATCGGAATTTCGCTTATGGCCCTGCTGGTCGCCGGGTATTTCGCCCGCCAGGTCCTCGAGGCGCCCAGGGGTACCGCGAAGATGATCGAGATCTCCGACGCCATTCAAGAAGGCTCCCGGGCCTACCTGCGGCGCCAGTTCAAGACGCTGGGCCTTTTCGTCGTCCTGCTGACCCTGGGTCTGTTCTTCCTGCCGGTCGGGGCCGTGTCGGGCAGTGAGGGCGTTGTCAAGTTCGCCCGCTCCATCGCCTTCCTGTTGGGCGCCGGGTTCAGTGCCACCATCGGCTTCGTCGGCATGACGCTGGCGGTAAAGGCGAACGTACGAGTAGCCAACGCCGCCCAGGAGTCCCAGAAGAAGGCACTCACCATTGCCTTTCGGGCGGGCGGCGTCTGCGGGATGTTCACGGTCGGTCTGGGCTTGCTCGGGGCGGCCGCTATCTTTTTGGTCTTCCGGGGCGACGCCCCGACCGTCCTCGTCGGGTTCGGGTTCGGTGGCGCCCTCCTTGCCATGTTCATGCGGGTCGGCGGCGGCATCTTCACCAAGGCGGCCGACGTCGGCGCCGACCTGGTCGGCAAGATCGAGCAGGGTATCCCCGAGGACGACCCTCGCAACGCTGCCACCATCGCCGACAACGTTGGCGACAACGTGGGCGACTGCGCCGGCATGGCGGCCGACATCTTCGAGTCCTACGAGGTGACGCTCGTCGCCGCGCTGATCCTGGGCTTCACCGCCTACGGCACCTTCGGCCCCCGGGGCGCCGCCATCGGTGTCATGTTCCCGCTGTTCGTGCGGGCGATCGGGGTCATCACCTCGATCATCGGCATCTACCTGGTGAACCCCAAGAGCGAGACCGAGAGCGGTATCAAGTCGATCAACCGGGGCTTTTTCTACTCCGGCATCCTGTCGGCGCTGGCGGTCTTCGGCCTGACCTACCTCTACTTCCGGCCGGGGCCGGACGGCTCGGTCGACTGGGACCCGGCCTGGGCCGTCTCACTGGGCCTGGTCCTGGCGGCGGTCATCCACTACCTGACCGAGTACTACACCTCCACAGAGAAGAAGCCGGTCAAGGAGATCGCGGCGTCCACCCAGACCGGTCCCGCAACCACGATCATCTCCGGGTTCGCCTTCGGGCTGGAGTCCACGGTGTGGTCGATCGTCGCGATCGCCGGCGCGATCGGCGGCGCCTTCCTGCTGGGCGGCGGCGACGAGGCCAAGGCCCTCTACATGATCGCCCTGACCGGTATGGGCATGCTCACCACCGTAGGCGTGATCGTCTCGATGGACACCTTCGGCCCGATCGCGGACAACGCCCACGGCGTGGCCGAGATGTCCGGGGGCCTCGGCGGCAAGGCGGACGAGATCATGACCAGCCTGGACGCCGTGGGCAACACCACCAAGGCCATCACCAAGGGGATGGCCATCGCCACCGCAGTCATCGCAGCCACCTCGCTGTTCGGGTCCTTCCGGGACTCGGTGATCGATGTCGGCGGTGATCTGTTCGCCGAGTTCGCCATCCGGGTCGACCGGCCGGAGGTGCTGATCGGCCTGCTGATCGGGGGTGCGGTGCCGTTCCTCTTCTCCTCGCTCACCATCTCCGCAGTGGGCCGTACCGCCTTTGCCGTGGTCCAGGAGGTGCGCCGCCAGTTCCGCGAGCACCCCGGGATCATGGACTACACCGAGAAGCCCAACTACGCCCGGGTGGTCGACATCGTCACCAAGGCGTCGCTGCAGGAGCTGGCCACTCCGGGACTTCTGGCGGTCCTCACCCCGATCCTGGTCGGCTTCGCCCTGGGCGCCGAGGCGCTGGGCGCCTTCCTGGCCGGAGTCATCCTCTGCGGCCAGCTGCTTGCGGTGCTGCTCAGCAACTCGGGCGGCGCCTGGGACAACGCCAAGAAGCTCATCGAGGACGGGGCCTACGGCGGCAAGGGCTCCAGCTCGCACGAAGCGGGCGTGATCGGCGACACCGTCGGCGACCCGTTCAAGGACACCGCCGGCCCGGCCCTGAACCCGCTGATCAAGGTCATGAACCTGGTGGCGGTGCTGGTGGCGGTTCCGGTGGTCACGGTCATCAACGTCGAGCCCGATCCGACGGTCCGGATCGCCGTGGTGCTCATCACCGCCGCCATCCTGGCCTGGACCCTGCGGACCTCTCGCAACCGACAGGCCGAGGGCATGAACATGAGCGGCGCCGAGGCCTCCGACCTGGCGTAAGCGCTTGACCGATTAGAGAGGGCCGCCGGGAGACCGGCGGCCCTTCTTCGTGCCTGCCGGCCCGGCCGTTCGGGCACCCGGCGCCTTCTGGTTGCTAGACGGTTTCTGCCTGCTTGGGTTGGCGCTGCTTCTTGGCCTTGTGCACCCGCAGCGGCACGTTGATGACTATCACCTCGTCCTCGAACAGCAGGGCGGTCTTGATGAAGAACGCGGTCTGGGTGTGGAGCAGGTTCTGCCACCACCGGGGGACGACGAACTCGGGGATCACCAGGCCGACCGCGTCGCCCGGGGAGGTCCGAAGCGCCCTCAACTCCTTCTTCAGCGGGTCGACCAGGTCCCGGAAGGGGGCGTCGACGACCTCCAGGGGAACCCCGATGCCCAGCTTGCCCCACTCGGCGGTGAGCTTGGCGGCGTCACCCGGCTCGGTCTGGATCGACATCGCCTTGAGCTCGGAGGGCAGCAGCGACCGGGCGTACTGGATGGCTCGCACGCTGGCCCGGTTGACCGACGAGACCACGACCACCAGGGCCAGCCGAGTCGGCGCCTGGAGCCTGCGGGGCTCGGGGTCCTTCATCGGGTTGTAGGGGATGCCGATGAGCACGGTTCCGCTCTCGTAGAGGAACTGCTGCTTCAGCTTGAGGATCGAGCGGTTCTTGTAGAACTGGCCGAACCAGGTCTGGTAGTGGGGGTCCGGGAAGATCACGGTCACCGGGTCCTCGGACTGCGGGTCCATGGCCCGGACGAAGTTCAAGACGTCGGAGACCTTGTCGCCCACCGGCTCGATCGGGGTCTTGACGTTCATTCCCTCCCAGCGGTTGCGCAGATCGGTCAGCCGCTGCTCCGAGCACCGCCACGCGATCGCTCTGAGCTCCCTGGGGGCGATGGTGCGTGCGACCGCCAGGGCTTTGGTTGCGCCGCGGAACCTCGAGACCACCAGCACCACCTTCTCGCTGCTCACCTCTGGCACCTCGCCGTCGAAGAGCAACTCGTTTTCGACGTGCCGGTAGTGCTTGTGGATCTTCCACAGGACGGTGGCCAGGAGCGGGATCAGCAGGATGATCTGCCAGGCGCCGCCCCGGAAGCCGGCTTCCTCGCCGGGGGCCAGCGGGCTGAAGAACTTGGTGATTCCCACGATGATCAGCACTACGAAGGTGGTGATGGCGCCGAAGCCGCTGATCAGCACCTTGCGCTTGAACCGCTTGTCCACCGGTTTGCCCCTTTGTTGGGCGTGCCGGCGCTCCCGGATCGAGTGCACCACCATGCCGGCCTGGGACAGAGTGAAGCTGGTGAACACCCCCACCACGTAGAGAGGCACGATCCGGTGGACGTCGGCCTCGTAGTTGATCAGCAGCGCCGCCGCCGCGGCGGTCAGGATGAGGATCCCGTTGGAGAATGCCAGGCGGTCTCCCCGCTGCCCGAGGCCTCTCGGCAGGTAGCGGTCCTTGGCGAGGATCGAAGCGAGCCGCGGGAAGTCGGCGTACGCGGTGTTGGCTGCCAGGAACAGGATCAGGGCGGTGAACGCCTGAACCACGTAGAAGAACCAGCTTCCCCGTCCGAACACGGCTCCGGCAATCTGGGAGGTGACGGTCTCGCCCTCCTCGATCAGGTGGGCGTCGACCCCCACTGCCTTCGAGAGGAAGGTGACCCCCATGAACAGCGTTCCGAGCAGAAGGCCGAGGATCAGCAGGGTCTGGGAGGCGTTCTTGGACTCCGGCGGCTTGAAAGCCGGAACCCCGTCCGAGATCGCCTCGATGCCCGTGAGAGCCGTCGAGCCGGAGGCGAACGCCCTCAGGATCAAAAACAGCGTCACCGCCTGGGTGGCCTCGACCGGAGACTCGGGAATGCGGGCGATGGTGCCGTTGGCCGCCTGGTAGACGCCGACGCCGATCACGGTCCCCATCGCGATCAAAAAGCCGTAGGTGGGCACGGCGAAGATCCCGCCGGACTCCTTCATGCCCCGCAGGTTCAAGGCTGCGATCACGGCGACCGCCGCCAGGGCGACTCCGACCCGGTGGTCTCTCAGGCCCTCGAGCGCGGCGCCGGCTGCCGCCACGCCGGCCGCGATGCTGACCGACACCGTGAGCACGTAGTCGATGAGCAGGGCGGAGGCCGCGATGAGACCGGGGGGCGCACCGAGGTTCTCGTGCGCCACCCGGTAGGCCCCCCCGCCCTGGGGGTAGGCCTCGACGGTCTGGCGGTAGGAGAACACCACCACCGCCATGACCACCACGACGGCAAGAGAGATGAAGGTGGAGTAGCCGAGCGCAACCAGACCTCCCGCGGCCAGGACCAGCAGGATTTCGTCGGTGGCGTAGGCGGTTGAAGAAAGGGCGTCCGAGGAAAAGACTGTGAGCGCAATTCGCTTCGGCAACCGGTGCGAGAGTTCGTCGTGGGTGGACAGAGGTGGGCCGACGAATAGCCGCTTGAACAATCGATTCATTTACGGGAATCTTACGGCCGCAGGGTTAGAGTCGTGCGGCGGACGGTTACTAGAGGATCTTGGACCATGCATGCAGTAATCGTTGGGTGCGGTCGGGTCGGGGCGGAGCTGGCGCAGGTCCTGGAGGGCCGCGGCTACACCGTCTCGCTCATCGACAAGGACCCCAACTCCTTCGAGCAGCGGGTCCTGCCCGGTTTCTCGGGCAAGAAGCTGGTGGGAATGGGTTTCGACCAGGACATCCTGGAGGAGGCCGGCATCCGGGACGCCGAGATCTTCGCCTCGGTAACCCGGGGGGACAACACCAACATCGTCTCCGCCCGGATCGCCAAGGAGCACTACGACGTCCCGCGGGTGGTCGCCCTGATCTACGACCCCCGGCGGGCGCAGATGTACGAGCGGCTCGGCATCCAGACCGTCGCCACGGTGGCCTGGGCCACCGACC
>DATABX010000249.1:0-4208 GCA_036259335.1 Actinomycetota bacterium | reverse complement strand
GCGTCCGGATGTAGGTGCCGCTCGAGCACTTGACGTACAGCGTGGCCGACTGGGTCTCGGGGTCGAAGGACTCCACCTCCAGCGCGTAGATGCGGACGGTGCGCAGCTCCCGCTCGACCTCCTCACCGCGGCGGGCCGCCTTGTAGAGCGCCTCGCCGCCGACCTTGACCGCGGAGACCATCGGCGGCAGTTGCTGGATCTCGCCGGTGAAGTTCCGCGCGGCCTCCCGGATGCGCTCGAGGTCCAGGTCGCAGGCGACCTCGGTGAGCAGCTCGCCTTCGGCGTCCTGGGTCGAGGTCGTGACGCCGAAGCGGGCGACCGCCCGGTACTCCTTGGCGGTCCCCTGCAGGAACGCCAGCAGGCGGGTGGCCTTGCCGATTCCCAGGATCAGCACCCCGGTGGCCGCCGGGTCGAGCGTGCCGGCGTGGCCCACCTTGGAGGTGCCGTAGACCCGCCGCAGCCGGTTGACGACGTCGTGGGAGGTACAGCCGGCCGGCTTGTCGACCACCAGCAGCCCGGAGACCGCCGCCTCGGCGCTCATGAGCCGGCGGGCGCCTTCGCCAGGCGCTCGAGTACGAGCTTGATCGCTTCCTCCAGGCCACCCCCGAAGCTGAAGCCGGCCGCCTTGGCGTGGCCGCCGCCGCCGAAGCTCTGGGCGACCGCCGAGACGTCGATCTCGTTGCGGGCCCGCAGCGAGACCCGCCAGCCGCCCTCGGGCCTCTCCTTGAGAAGCACCGCGACGTCGGCCTCCTTGACGACCTTCAGAAAATCGATGAAGTCCTCGGCGATCTCCAGACCGTGGCCCTCGAGGTCGTCGAGGTGCAGCCAGCTGTAGACGACGCCGTCGGTGAGCCGCGCCCGGGTAAGCACCTTGCCGAGGATCCGCAGCTGGTCGAACGGCGCCGACTCGAAGATGTTCTCGGCCACCGTCAGGTGGTCGGCACCCGCCTCCCGCAGCGCCACGGCGGCCTGCAGGGTCGCCGGCGAGGTGTTGGAGTACTGGAACCGGCCGGTGTCGGTCACCACGCCGGTGTACAGGGCGGTCGCCATCTCCGGCGTGACCTGCCCGCCCATCCGCTGGATCAGCTCGAACGCCAGCTCGGCCGACGACGCCCGCTGGTGGTCCACCAGGTTGATGTCACCGAAGTTGGAGTTCGAGATGTGGTGGTCGACGTTGATCTTCACCTTGGCGGCCTGGAACTTGGGCGTCAGCAGGTCGAGCCGGCGCAGGTCGCCGCAGTCGATGGCGACGAACACCTCCACCGCGTCGGGGACCCGCTCCTGGGGGACGATCCGGTCGACTCCGGGCAGGAAGGCGTAGTTGTCGGGTATCGCCGCCTCGGCGCTCCCCCAGCTAAGGTAGACCTTCTTGCCGATGGTCTCGAGGTACAGCCCGAGCCCGAGCATCGACCCGAAGGCGTCGCCGTCCGGCGAGACGTGGCAGGCAATCGCCACCTCGTCGGCGTCCTTCAGCGCGGCGGAGGCGTGGATCCACTCCTCGAGCGGGATCACCGATCCTCCTCCGGCTCCGGCTCGTCGAGCGGCTCAACCTCGGGCGCCTTGGAGACGCCGATCTGGCGGAGCAGCTCCTCGAGTCGCTGCGACGTCTGTGCGGTCTTGTCCTCCACGATCTCCAGCTCGGGCAGCCGGCGCAGCCGGATCTCGCGGCCGAGGATCGACCGCAGGTGCGGCTTGGCGTGCTGCAGGCCGGCGAGGGTCTTCTCCTGCTCGTCGTCGGTACCCATCGCGCTGACGTACACCTGGGCCACCCTCAGGTCCTTCGACAGCTTGACCGCGGTCACGGTGACGAACCCCACCCGGGGGTCCTTAAGCTCCTGGACGGCCTCACTCAAGACCTCGCGGGCGAGCTCCTCGACCCGGTTGGAGCGGGGGTAGTTCCTAGGCATCCGGGACCATCACCTCGATGTCGACGTTCAGTACCTCTATCTCGTAGCGGCTGCGGACGAACCGCTCCACCTCATGCAGCATCTTTTGAGCGTGGAAGGCGGTGTTGGAGACGCACGAAACCCCCAGCGTCCCCCGCTGGCGGAGGTCCTGGTGCTCCACCTCGGCCACCGCCACGTTGAACTTCGCGCTGAGGGAGCCGATCATGCTTTGAACCACCCTCCGCTTTTCCTTCAAAGAGGTGGACCCGGAAACCAGGAAATCGAATCTGGCGACCCCTACAAACATCAGTACAGCATGGACGGCCTTCGGCCGGTCGTCTAACACCGCACCCGCCCTCGGCCCGGGAGGCCTCAGGCGCGCGCAACCTCTCGGATTTCGTAGGTCTCGATGACGTCGCCGATCTTGATGTCGTTGTAGTTGGCGATCGTGATCCCGCACTCGTAGCCGAAGGTGACCTCGCGCACGTCGTCCTTGAAGCGGCGAAGGCTTGAGATCTCCCCGGTGTGGATGACCTTGCCGTCCCGGAGCAGGCGCGCCTTGGAGTTGCGGACGACCCTGCCCTCGGTGACGTAGCTTCCGGCGACCACCGCCTTCGGCGTGCGGAAGGTCTCCCGCACCTCGGCCGAGCCCAGGACGACCTCCTCCTCCAGCGGAGCAAGCAGCCCGTGGGTGGCCTTGGTGATGTCGTCGAGCAGCTGGTAGATGACCTCGTAGAGGCGGACGTCCACGCCCTCCTTCTCGGCCAGCTGCCGGGCGCCGGCGTCGGGGCGGACGGCGAAGCCGACCACGATGGCGCCGGAGGCCTTCGCCATCCAGATGTCGTTCTCGTTGATCGCGCCGACCGCCTTGCGCTGGATCACCGTGCGCACCAGCGACTGGTCGAGCTTGTCGATGGACTCGGAGAGGGCCTCGATGGCGCCCTGCGAGTTGGCCTTGACGATCAGCTTGAGCTCGGGGATGTCACCGGTCCGGGCCTTGGAGAGCAGATCCTCCAGGCTCATGGCCTTTCCGCCCTCGGCGAACTCGGCCTGGCGCAGCTTGGACTCGCGCTCCTGGGCGATCCGCTTCGCCTCCCGGTCGTCGGCGACCACGCGGAACTCGTCGCCCGCCTGGGGCACCTGCGACCAGCCGGTGACCAGGACGGGCTGCGACGGCCCTGCCGCCTTCACGTTCTTGCCCGCCTCGTCGGTGAGCGCCCGGACCTTGCACCACGCCGCGCCGCAGACCACCGGGTCCCCGACCCTCAGCGTGCCTTTCTGCACGATCAGCGTCGCGACCGGGCCGCGGCCCTTGTCGAGGTGCGCCTCGATGGAGACGCCCCGGGCGCTGGCGCCGGGGTTGGCCTTCAGCTCCTGCATGTCGGTAACCAGGTGGACCATCTCCAGCAGGTCGTCGAGGTTGGTGCCCTTCTTGGCGGAGACGTCGACGAACACCGTGTCGCCGCCCCACTCCTCCGGGTTCAGCCCATGCTCGGCAAGCTGCTGGCGAGCGCGCAACGGGTCCGCCTCCGGCTTGTCGATCTTGTTGACCGCCACGATGATCGGCACCTCGGCCGCCTTGGCGTGGTCCATCGCCTCGACGGTCTGCGGCTGGACGCCGTCGTCGGCCGCCACCACCAGGATGGCGACGTCGGTGACCTGGGCGCCACGGGCTCGCATCTGGGTGAACGCTTCGTGGCCCGGCGTGTCGATGAACGTCACGGTGCGGCCGTCGGCGGTGTGGACCTGGTAGGCACCGATGGCCTGGGTGATTCCCCCGGCCTCGAGGGAGAGCATCTCCTTCTTCCGGAACTGCTGCAGGATCGAGCTCTTGCCGTGGTCGACGTGGCCCATGACGGTGACGATCGGGGCACGGGGCTTCAGGGTCGACGGGTCCTCGGGGGCTTCGGTCTCGCCGTCCTGTTCCTTGGCCTCCTCCTCCACGGAGACGATCTCCACCGGCACGCCCAGCTCCTCGGCGACGATCTCAACCAGGGAGTCGGAAAGCGACTGGGTGATGGTCTTCATCTCGCCGAGGACCAAAAGGGTCTTGATGATGTCGCCGGGCGAGCGGCCCATCTTCTCGGCCAGCTCCTCGACGGTCACTCCGTGGGGAACGTGGATCGCACCCGAGGCTGCCGGAGCGGCAGCGGGCACTTCGTCCGTGGCCGGCGGAGCCGGTGGCGTAGGTGCCGGCGGTACGGTGCGGGCTGCCTCCCGGCCCCCCGGTCCCCGGCCGCCCTGTCCCTGGCGACCTGCGTCGCGGCCTCCCGGGCGCTGCGGCCTCTGGCCCTGGCCGCCTCCGCCCTGGCCGCCCTGCGG
>DATABX010000248.1:0-2858 GCA_036259335.1 Actinomycetota bacterium | reverse complement strand
GCCCTGTACCTGGCGAGCGGAGGCCGCATCGGCGGCTCGCTGGGGGGACTGAAGATACTGCTTCTCACGACGGTCGGGAGAAGGACCGGGCGGGCTCGCACCACGCCGTTGGGCTACCTCGCCGAGGGGAGCGACATGCTGATCGTGGCGTCCAACGGAGGCAACCCCTGGTTCCCTGCATGGTGGCTCAACCTGCGGGAAAGCCCTGAGGCGCAGGTGCAGGTCGGGAGCAGCAAGCTGGCGGTCACCGCGCGCAAGGCCTCGCCCGAGGAGCGGGAGCGCTTCTGGCCGCGGCTCGTCGACGCCTACCAGGGGTACGCAGCCTACGAGCAGAAGACCACCCGGGAGATCCCGGTGGTGATCCTCTCGCCGGGCCGTCCCGATTCCGCCGAGACCGCCGGTTAGGGAGCGATCACCTTCTCCGGCTGGATCTTGAGGATGATGCGCTCCTCGCCGGGCTGGCGGAACGGGTAGCTGTCCTGGCCCAGGTACTTCTTGGCCATGGCGTCGATGTGCGCGTCCGCGCCGTTGGGCGTGATATCGACCACCCGGCCCTTGACGCTCAGCATGCTGTAGGGGTTCTCCTGGTCGGCGACCTCCACGGAGACTCGAGGATCCCGCTCGATGTTGCGAACCTTCTTGCGGCCCTTCGCCGTGTTGATGAGGATGTGCTCATCGTCGACGTCGATCCAGACCGGTGTCACCTGAGGGGAGCCGTCCGGCTCCAGGGTGGCCAGGTGACCGAAGTTCGGCTTTCTGAAGAACTCCTTCTGCTCGTCGCTTAACACTCAAAGCCTCCTTGGTAGTCCCGCCTGTTCCTACCCATTATTGAGTGTGCGTCACGCCTAGACTTCGAGGGTGACCTACGACCAGGTGATGGCCGAGCTCCGGGCGATGGCCGAACCCTCCAACCTCGAGGGCCAGGCCCGTTTCGGCATCGACACCTCCAGCTCGCTGGGCATCTCGATGTCCCGGATTCGGCCTCTCGCCCGCCGCATCGGCAGGGACCACGGTCTCGCCCTGGCCCTGTGGGACTCCGGTATCCGGGAAGCCCGGATTCTTGCCACGCTGGTCGACGAACCGGCCTTCGTGACCGAGGACCAGATGGAGGCGTGGGCCCGGGCCTTCCGCTCCTGGGAGGTGGTCGACGCCGCGTGCTGCAACCTGTTCGACCGGACGCCGTTCCGGTACGCCAAGGCGGTCGAGTGGGCTGGCCGGGAGGAGGAGTTCGTGAAGAGGGCCGGTTTCAGCCTGATGGCCGGGATCGCCGTCCACGACAAGAAGGCGCCGGACGGCCAGCTCCTGGAGCTGCTGCCGGTCATTCGCCGGGAGTCGTGCGACCGGCGCAACTTCGTCCGCAAGTCGGTGAACTGGGCGCTACGGCAGATCGGCAAGCGCAACCCGGCGCTGAACCGGGCGGCGATCGAGGCGGCCGAGGCGATCTCCGCCATGGATTGCAAGGGCGCCGGCTGGGTTGCTTCCGACGCCTTGAAGGAGCTGCGCAGCCCGCAGGTACAGCAGCGCCTAAGCCTTACCGAGAAAACTTAGAGAACCGTCTCCGTTTGCCCGCGCTGCGGGCCGCCTGCTAGGTTCTAGCCCTTGGTCAGCAGCGCAAATCCTTCCCCGTCCTCGCGCGCGTCCGGGCTCCGTAGCCCGAGCGACGTGAGCGCCGCGCCCGGGTGGGCTCCGGAACACGAGTCGGGTGCCCAGATCATCGATCTGGTCTCTTTGCAGTACACCACGGCCCCCGCCTCGATTCCGGTATTTCGCGGCATTCTCCGGCTGGCAGTGGCTCTGGGCCTGGCGGCAGGGTGCATCCTCTACCTCCAGGCGCTCAAGCAGATCACCGTTGCCGACGGCGGGCGGGAGCGCCGGGTGGAGACCTTCGCGCCCACGGTCGGCGCCGTCCTCGAGCGGTCCGGGGTGTCTCTAGGGCCGGCCGATAGGGTCGAGCCGGCCGTCGACAGCCGGATCGAGCGGGACACCAGGATCGAGGTCCTCCGGGCCAGGGACGTCGTGGTGGTCATCAACGGCGAGCGCAAGACCGAGCGGGTGACCGGCCGCACCGTAGACGAAGTCTTGAAGGAGCTGTCGGTGGTCTCCCGGGGAGCGCTGATCGCCCCGGCACCGAGCACGCCGGTCGAGCCGGGCGACGAGATCGTCGTGGCCCAGTCGGTCGGAGCCACCGTCGTCTACGACGGCAAGACCCAGCCGGTTCGCACCAACGTCCTGACCGCCGGCGGGTTGCTGCGCCAGCTCGGCGTGGTGCTGGGGCCGTACGACCGGGTGGAGCCGAGCATTCTGGCCTACCCGTCTGAGGGGTCCACCATCAAGGTGGTGCGGGTCAACCAGGCGGTCGAGAAGCTGCACTCCAAGATCCCGTTCAAGCGGGAAACCGAGCAGGACTCCAAGCTCGAGATGGGCATTCGAAAGGTCCGTAGCGCCGGGGTGGAGGGCGTGCGCGAGAGCTCGTACCGGATCCTCTACGAGGACGGCAAGGTCAAGTCCCGTACCTTCCTCGGCGCCAAGGTACTGAAGGAGCCGGTGTCCGAGGTGACGCTGGTCGGCTCGTACCGGCCGACCCTGACGTCGGTCAAGCACAGCCAGTCCGGCAAGGCATCGTGGTACCACCAGCCCGGGCTGATGGCCGCACACCGCACGCTTCCGTTCGGAACCAAGGTACGGGTCACCAACGTCGCGACCGGCAAGCAGGTGACGGTCACCATCCGGGACCGGGGACCGTACATCGACGGACGCATCCTCGACCTGTCGGACACCGCGTTCAACCAGCTCTCGCCGAAGTCCCGGGGAGTGTTGAACGTAAAGATCGAGTGGTAGGCCGCAGGCTCCTAAGTCCC
>DATABX010000247.1:0-2266 GCA_036259335.1 Actinomycetota bacterium | reverse complement strand
TAAAACTCTGCGCCGGTACGCCATGTCGGCGGTGGCGTACCGGGCAGTTTCAAGACCGATTGTGTTTCGCTCCCAATCGGTCGGCTTGCGGCCCACCGGCCTCGGGACGCTGATCCGGCCCTGGACTGCGCCAACGTCGGGTCCAACGTCCAGGTCTGAGACAAGACGGTCAAGCCAGTCCGGCTCGACAAGGACGTCGTCATCGAGGAAAGCTACCCACTCGGCGTTGGATGCTCTCCAGCCGGTGTTCCGGGCCGCCGCCGGACCACGGCCGGCGCCGGGCAGCACGTCGATGAGTTCGGTCAGACGACCGGCGGCCGGCGGTGCCGGCGGCGGGCCTTGCGGATTGTCGTTCACGATCAGAATCCGTCCGGGCTTCGGTCCGGAGCACCGCTCCAGGCTGGTCAGCAGCGCACCAAGGGACGGCCGCCCAACGGTCGGGAGAACTATGTCGAACCGGGCGCCACTCATAGGGCCGGCTTTCGCGCCGCCACCCCGGCCCGGCGAACGAGGTAGGGACCGATCGCCAGCGCATCGACCGGAGCCGACCCAAAGCACTCTAACGCGTCCCGCGGGTCGTCGACCATGGGCCGGCCGGCGGTATTGAGGCTGGTGTTGACCACAACCGGGATCCCGGTACGGGACTCGAAACACTCCAGCATCCGGGCAACGAGCGGTTCGTCGGCTGCGTCGACGGTCTGGATGCGGGCCGACCCGTCCACGTGAACGACGGTGGGGATGCGGTCCCTCCACTCGGGCAGCACCCGGTGGGTGAACAGCATGTAGGGGCTCGGCAGAGGGCCCTCGAAGATGCCGGCGGCCCGGTCCTTCAGAACCATCGGCGCTACCGGCCGGAACTGCTCACGGCCTTTGATGTCGTTGACCCGCTCCAGATTTCCCTCGACCGAAGGGTTGGCCAGCAAGCTGCGGTGTCCGAGCGCTCGCGGGCCGTACTCGCTGCGGCCCTGGAACCAAGCGACCACTCCGTTGGCGGCAAGCACTTCGGCCACGGCGTCGGCGATGTCCTCCGGCTGCTCGTAAGCCACGTCGGCGATAAGCAGGGTCTTCTCGAGCTCCTCGTCGGACCAGCCCCGGCCGAGGGCAGCCGTGTCCATAGGCTTGATGTCCTCCCCTGCCTGCCTGGCGACGTAAAGAGCGGCCCCTAGTGCGGTCCCCGAGTCGCCCGAGGCGGGTTGGACCCAGATGTCTTCGAACGGGCCCCGGTTCAGCAGCCAGGAGTTGGCGACACAGTTCAGGGCCACTCCCCCGGCCAGCACCAGCCGGCTTTCGCCGGTCTCGGCGTGAAGCCAGTCGGCAAGCTGACCCATGACCTCCTGGACCAGCGTCTGAACAGTGCATGCAAGGTTGGCGTGTTCGGAGCCCCAGGCGTCGTCCTCGGTACGCCGGGGCGCCAAGGCAGCCCAGTCGACCGGCAGGGTTTCGAACCCGCCATCCCCCGTGGCGCGAACCCGGCTGCGGAGGTAATCCCCAAACTCCGGCTCGCCGTAGGACGCGAGGGCCATGACCTTGTACTCGTCGCCTCCGCGATGGAATCCCAGGTGCTCGGTGGCTTCCTCGTAGAGCAGTCCCAGGGAGTGCGGCAGGTCCTGGGTCGCAAGTACCTCCAGGTCACCCTCCGTCACCCTGCCGGCAAGGAACGATCCCCGCTCGCCCCGGCCGTCGAGAACCATGACGGCACACGATGGGTACGGGCCGGCCAGGTACGCCGACGCGGCGTGGGCAACGTGGTGGGGAACGAACTGCACACAGGCCGGGTCGAGACCCGGCAGCGCGGTTTTCAGGAACCTGGGGGCTCTTTGGACGTAGAGGGTTCGCAGGCCTTCCCAGAGCTCGTCGGTGATATCGGCACCCACCGGATGGGCCAGGGCGGGGTCATAGGAGTAGGCGACTGCATCCAGGTCCTGGGGTCGGAGACCGGCGTGGGCCAGACACCAGCGGGCCGACTGCTCGGGCACCTCCCAGGTGGAGAAGGGGACCGCCGGCTTGCCGTGCTTGCGTCGGGTGAAGCGCTCCTCCTCGGCCGCAGCAACGATCCGTCCGTCAACTACCAGGGCGGCTGCAGGGTCGTGGAAGGCCGCATTGATACCGAGTATCCGCAAGAGGGCCTCCAGAAACCGGACCGCAAGAAACAGGCGGTTCTGCTCACCGCCCGCTTGCGTAGAACCGTCTCTACCCCGGAAAACGGAGAAGTAACTTACCTTAAGAAAACTATCTTCCTGTCATTATCTTCTCCGGTTCAAGGTTG
>DATABX010000246.1:0-7399 GCA_036259335.1 Actinomycetota bacterium | reverse complement strand
CCATGTCCGACGCCCGCCACGCCGGAGTAGCCAACCGGCTGATCGACGAAACCAGCCCCTACCTGTTGCAGCACGCCCACAACCCGGTCGACTGGTACCCGTGGGGTCCGGAGGCCCTGGAGCGGGCCGCCGCCGAGAACCGGCCGCTGTTCATCTCGATCGGCTACGCCGCCTGCCACTGGTGCCACGTCATGGAGCGGGAGTCATTCGAGGACGCCGAGGTCGCCCGGGTGATGAACGACAACTTCGTCTGCATCAAGGTCGACCGGGAGGAGCGTCCGGACATCGACGCCATATATATGGACGCGGTGCAGGCGCTGACCGGACACGGGGGCTGGCCGATGAGCGTCTGGGCCTCCCCCGAAGGCGTTCCCTTCTACGGCGGTACCTACTTCCCGCCGGTGGACCGTCCGGGCATGCCGGCGTTCCGCCGGGTCCTGGAGGGCATCAGCCGGGCCTGGCAGGAGAACGGTCCGGCGATAGTCGAAGAGGGCAGGGAGCTGGTGCGCAGGATCGCCGAAGCGAACCGGCCCCCCAAGGCGGAGGGCGACCTCAGACCGGACCTGCTGTCGGGCGCCGTCACCACGCTGGCCCGGGTCTTCGACCGCCACAACGGCGGGTTCGGCCGGGCCCCCAAGTTCCCGCAGCCCCCGGTGCTGGAGCTTCTGCTCCGGCAGGCGGGTACGGGGGACGAGACCGCCGCCGAGATGGTGCGGGTCACCCTGCGCAAGATGGCACTCGGAGGCATCTACGACCAGGTCGGCGGCGGCTTCGCCCGCTACACCGTCGACGCCACCTGGCTGACGCCGCACTTCGAGAAGATGCTCTACGACAACGCCCAGCTCGCCCGCCTGTACGTCCGGGCCTGGCAGTGGGACCATGCTCCCCTCAACCGCCGGGTGGCCGAGGAGACCCTGGAGTACCTGTTGCGCGACATGCACGACGAGACCGGAGGCTTCTACGCGAGCGAGGACGCCGACTCCGAGGGGCAGGAGGGCAAGTTCTACGTGTGGAGCCACGACGAGTTCCGCAGCATCGCTCCCGAGGCGGCCGACTACTACGGCGTCACGGAGGAGGGGAATTTCGAGGGTTCCAACATCCTGACCGCCGCCTCCGACCACCCCCCGGCCGACGCCCGCCGCAAGCTGTTCGAGGCGCGGGCCGAGCGGATCCGCCCCGGACGCGACGAGAAGATCCTGACCTCGTGGAACGGGCTGGCGATCAGCGCCCTCGCCGAGGCCGGGGCGGCGTTCGCCCGCCCGGAGCTGATCGCCGAGGGCGAGAAGACCGCCCGCTTCCTGCTCGACTCGGCCCGCAACGACGAGGGCCGGCTGCTGCACTCCTACAAGGACGGCCGGGCCCGGGTGCTCGGCATGCTCGAGGACTACGCCTACCTGGCCGAGGGCACGCTGGCACTGTGGGAGGTCACCTTCGACCCGCACTGGCTGGACGCGACCTCCGAACTCACCGCCCAGATGGTCGAGCTGTTCTGGGACGACGAGCAGAGCGGGTTCTTCAGCACCGGCAAGGACCACGAGAAGCTGATCCTGCGGCAAAAGGAGATCATCGAGAGCGTCACCCCGGCGCCCAACGCGGTCGCCGCGCTGGTGATGCTCCGGCTGTCGCTGCTGACCGGAGACGAGGAGCTGGCGACCA
Source organism: Actinomycetota bacterium (assembly GCA_036259335.1). GTDB lineage: Bacteria > Actinomycetota > CADDZG01 > JAHWKV01 > JAHWKV01 > JAJCYE01. Next base: position 5,743 of record DATABX010000246.1, on the reverse strand, counting down.
AGGCGCAAGCCGTGGTGAGGCTGGCGCTGCCCCACATGGACCGGGTCCCGCAGGCGGTATGCAGCTTCCTGTCGGCGCTGGACTTTTCCCTGTCGACCCCCAAGGAGGTGGTCATCGTGGGCCCCCGCCCGGACGCCGACCCGTTGATCGAGCAGATCTGGAACCGCTACCTGCCGAACAAGGTGGTTGCCGGGTCGCCTCCGGGGATCGAGTCCCCGCTGCTGCAGGACAAGGTCGCCATCCGGGGGCAGCCGACGGCTTACGTCTGCGAGCACTTCGCCTGCCAGGCCCCCACCTCAGACCCCGAGGTGCTGGCCGCCCAGCTAACCGCCTAGGCGGCGCTTCCCGGCCGCTTCGCCTCCGCCGGTAGCGGCTCCGAGAGGAGGTCGTTGACCTGCTCGGTTATCAGCCGGGCCTGCCTTTCGTAGGTCAGGTAGGCCCGCGCCCACTCGAGCAGGACCACCAGGCGGTTGCGGAAGCCGATGAGAAACCAGATGTGGACCAGCAGCCAGGCCAGCCAGGCCAGGGCTCCGGAAAGCTGGAATCCACGGATGTCGGCAACTCCCGACAGCCGTCCGATTGTCGCCAGGGTTCCCTTGTCGAAGTAGTAGAACGGCTCGGTCGCCTGCCCGTCGGTCACCCGCACGATGTTCTGAGCGGCGTGGCGGCCCTGCTGCATGGCCGCCGGCGCGACTCCGGGCACCGGCTTGCCCTTCTGCTGCAGGCTCGCCAGGTCCCCCACCACGTACACCCGGTCGTCGCCGGGCAGGGTCAGATCGGGGTTGACCAGAACCCGGCCGGCCCGGTCGAGCGGAACGCCGAGGGTTTTGCCCACCGGCGAGGCCGCGACTCCCGCCGCCCAGAAGACGGTGTGCGAGTAGATGTGCTCCTGGCCGATGCTGACGCCGGTCTCGTCGATGCAGGTCACCTGGGCGCTGGTCCGCACCTGGACGCCGAGCCGCTCCAGCTGGTGCTTGGCCTTGCGGGACAGGCGCTCCCGCATCGCAGGCAGCACCCGGGGCGCCCCCTCGACCAGCAGGATGCGGGCCGACCGGGGATCGATGTGGCGGAAGTCGCTGCGCAGGGTCCTCCGGGCGATCTCGGCCAGCGCCCCCGCAAGCTCCACGCCGGTGGGGCCGGCGCCCACGATCACGAAGGTCATCCACGCCTCCCGGTGGTCGTCGTGCTGCTCCCGCTCCGCCGCCTCGAACGCGATGAAGATCTTCCGCCGCAGCTCCAGCGCGTCGCTGATCGTCTTGAGGCCGGGGGCGTGCGCCGCCCAGTCGTCGTTGCCGAAGTAGGAGTGGCTGGCGCCGGTCGCCAGTATCAGGTAGTCGTAGCTCACCTCGCCGTCCACCAGAAGCACCTTGCGGGCCTTGCGGTCGACGCCGACGACGTTTCCGAGGACCACCTCGACGTTGGACTGCTTGCGCAGGATCCGGCGGATGGGGGCGGCGATCTCGCTCGGGTTGAGCGACGCGGTGGCGACCTGGTAGAGCAGCGGCTGAAACAGGTGGTGGTTGTGCCGGTCGATGACGGTGATGTCCACCGGCGCATCGGCAAGCTCCCGGGCGGCGTGCAGCCCCCCGAAACCGCCTCCGACAATCACCACTCTGCTTCGCGTGCTCGCTTTGTTCTCCTCCGGTCGGCCTGTTTGCCCTTACCCATTCGAGCGTAACAGCAGACCTCAGGCTGTTTTCGGCCGGCGGCGACGCGGGGGTTTAGGTCAGCGAGAGGGCGTAGGGCTTGAAGCCGTTCTCCTCGAGGATGGCGATCACGCTCTTGACGTGCTCGGGTCCCCGGGTCTCGAGCTGCATGGTGATCTCCACGTCGCCCAGCAGCCGGTTGGCCACCCCGTCCCGGCGGTGCTCGACGCCTATCACGTTGGCGCCGGAGTCGGAGATCACACCCGACAGGCGGTGCAGCTCGCCGGTCCGGTCCGGCAGTTGGGTGGCGAACGACAGAAAGCGCCCGGCGGTTCCCATGCCGTAGCGGATCACCCTCAGCAGCAGCAGCGGGTCGATGTTGCCGCCGGAGAGAAGGACGACGGCCGGGTAGGTGATGTCGGCAGTGCAGCTGATCAGCGCCGCCACGCCGGCCGCCCCGGCGGGCTCGACGATCATCTTCGCCCGTTCGGCGACGAGGAGCAGCGCTTCGGCGATCTGCTCGTCGTTCACGGTGACTATCTGGTCGCAGAACGCCTGGACGTGGCTCAGGCACAGGGCACCGGCCTGGCGCGCTGCCAGACCGTCGGCCACGGTGGACAGCGTGTCCAGCGGGATCACGGTCCCGTTCTCCCACGCCCGGCTGACGCTCGCGGCTCCTTCCGGCTCTACGCCGACGATCCGGATCGACGGCTTGAGCGCCTTGGCGGCACAAGCCACTCCGGAGATGAGCCCTCCCCCACCGACCGGCACCACGATGGTTGCCGCCTCGGGAAGCTGCTCCAGGATCTCCAGGGCGATCGTTCCCTGTCCGGCGATGACGTCGGCGTGGTCGAACGGGTGGATCATCACCTTGCCGTTGGCCTCGGCGAACCGCTCGGCGGCGTGGAACGCCTCATCGTAGATGCTGCCCTCGAGCGCCACGTGCGCCCCGTACCGGGCGGTGGCCTCGACCTTGGGGATAGCGGCACCCTCCGGCATGAACACCGTGGCGTCCACCCCGAGAAGTTGTGCCGCCAGTGCGACCCCCTGGGCGTGGTTGCCGGCGCTGGCGGCGACGATGCCCCGCGCCCGCTCGTCGTCATCCAGGCGGGCGATCCGGTTGTAGGCCCCGCGAATCTTGAAGGCACCGGTGCGTTGCAGGTTCTCGCACTTGAGGAACACCGTGCCGTCGCAGCGGTCGGAGACCGCCCGGGACAGCTCGAGCGGGGTGTAGTCCGCCACCCCTTTCAGGAGGGTCTGGGCCTCCCGAACGTCGTCGAGGCTTACCAGTTTCATCTCGCAGATCTCCCAGCGCCCGAAGCAGTCGGGCGGCATAGTTCGTCGAAAGCTAACGTCGGCTCGCCGGCCGGGCGGCCGGTACGCGGCCGGAGGCGGAGGATCGGTCGCCGGTCGGGGCAACGAATCTCAGGACCGAGCTGACGCTTCAGGATACCCGACTGCCCAGCCAGGGGCCGGAGGCGGGGGTTGAGCGCCTACAGCGATAGGGGAAGATCTTGTTTCCAAGCGAAAATCCGCCCGACATTCGAAGTTTGGATGCCGGGGAACCGGGGTACCGCCCGGTTGTACCGGTTGGACGTTTAGAGCGAGCGGCGCCGGCCACCGGCGGGAGATCCATGCGAACCCTTCGAACGCTTTTTGTGCTTTTGATTCTTCTTGTGCCGGTTGCCTGCGGCGGCGACGGAGGCGGTGACGACGGCTCCGACCAGGCGGCTCCCACCCCCACCGAGTCCGACATCGAGGACAGCGCCGAGGACGCCACCTGCGAGCCGCAGGGCGCGACAGTCCGTGCGGTGGCTCAGGACAACGTCTTCGACTCCGACTGCTACGCAGCCCCGGCAGACACCGAGTTCCAGCTCGAGCTGGTGAACGAGGACCCGTTCGCCCACAATTTGTCGATCTACCGGACCAAGGGCGGGGAGCAGCTGTTCGCCGGACCCTACGTCCAGGGGACCGAAACCCAGACCTTCCAGGTGGGACCGCAGCCGGCGCAGGACGCCTACTTCGTCTGCGACATTCACCCCCACATGGAAGGAGTGTTCGTCTTTGGCTAGTCCTACGCGCCGCCTGAGTGCCGCCCTTGCGGGCGTTCTATTGCTGTCAATCGTCGGATCGGGCGCACCGGCCGCCGCCCAGGAAGAACTCCGGGCGCCGGAGGGCCCCGAGGTGGGCCTGGAGCTGTTGGCCGAGGATCTTACCTCGCCGATCTTTCTGACCGAATCGCCCGACGACTCGGGCCGGTTGTTCGTCGTGGACCAGGCGGGACAGGTTCGCATCTTGAGCCGGGAGGGCGAGTTGGCGGAGGAGCCGTTCCTCGACGTCAGCGATCGCATCGTGGAGCTGATGGAGAACTACGACGAGCGCGGCCTGCTCGGGCTGGCCTTCCACCCGGATTTCGCCACGAACGGCCGGGTCTTCGCCTACTACTCGGCCCCTCTTCGAGAAGAAGCGCCCGACGACTGGAACCACACCGGCCGAATCGTGGAGTACGCCGTGAGCGAAGACGATCCCGACCAGGTGGATTTGGACTCCGAGCGGGTGATTCTGGAGATCGACAAACCGCAGGCGAACCACAACGGGGGCCACATCACCTTCGGCCCCGACGGCTTTCTCTACATCCCGATGGGCGACGGAGGGCGCGCCGACGACGTCGGGATCGGCCACTCACCCCAGGGCAACGCCCAGGACGTCACCAACATCCTCGGATCGATCCTCAGGATCGATGTCGACGGCACCGAGCCCTACGGCATTCCCCCGGACAACCCGCTGGTCGGCCGGGCAAATGCGCAACCCGAGATCTTCGCCTACGGGTTTCGCAACCCGTACCACATCTCGTTCGACCAGGGCGGCTCCCGGGAGCTGTTCGCCGGCGACGCCGGACAGGACCGCTTCGAGGAGGTCAGCATCGTTACTGCAGGCGGCAACTACGGCTGGCGCGTGAAGGAGGGAACCCACTGCTTCGACCCGGAGCGGCCGGTAGAGCCTCCGGCCAGCTGTCCGTCAACCGGTGCCGCCGGCGAGCCGCTGGTGGATCCGGTGATCGAGTACGGCCGGTTGGAGATCCTCGGCTCGACCGTTGTGGGCGGCTACGTCTACCGGGGGTCTGAGATCCCGGAGCTGGACGGCGCCTACGTCTTCGGTGACTACAGCCGCAACCGGCTGGAGCCGGAGGGGACCCTGTTCATGGCCGAGCGCTCCGAATCCGGCCTGTGGCCACTGCGCGAGATCCGCCCAGTCCTTGCCGAGGAGGACATCGACGGCGAGCTGAACCACTTCGTGCTCGGCTTCGGGCAGGACAACGACGGCGAGATGTACCTGCTGGCGAAGACCGCCGGAGGTCCCGAGGGAGAGACCGGCAAGGTGTTCCGGCTGGTCGCACCGGATGAGTCCGGTGTTGCCGACGAGGCCGAGGATGTGGACGAGGGCGGCTCGTCGGTCTGGCTGTGGATCCTGATCGGCGCAGTGGTTCTCATCGCCCTGGCGGTGCTTTTCCGGAAGCGGGCTAAATCTCCCGGCGGCGAAAGCTCCGAATCGCCAGAGCAATAACCCCGGCTATCCATACGACCGTCCACACGACGTAGGAGGCGGACGGGGGGCTGAGCGAAAAGAACGGGAAGTTGGCAATGCCTTCGGCCCCCTCCATTCTGGCGGTGGCCACCAGGACCGCAGGCTCCAAGCTGAACACCGCTCCCTTCCACATCCCGTCGGTGGGCAGGAGCAGGCGGGTTATCGTTCCTCCGGTCACCAGGGCGTCGACCCCGAACTGGCGGCCGAGTGAGACCGCGACCCCGCCCATCCACGCCAGCATGAACCCTCCGAGCACGATGACTCCCCCGGCGATCGGGGACAGTCGGGTAGAGATCAGCAGGGCGAGAGTCAAGATCACGACGGTCTCGGCGATCATGAAGCCGACGAACATCACCGGATGCGGCGGCAGATATCCGGTGACCGCCCGGACCACGGCAAACTCGGCGAAGCTGGCGATTGCGACGTAGGCGGCAGCCAGGCTGGCCAGCCCCAGCCACTTTCCAACCAGGTAGTGGGTTCGGCTGACCGGCCGGCTGAGGATGGCCAGCGCC
>DATABX010000245.1:0-8792 GCA_036259335.1 Actinomycetota bacterium | reverse complement strand
CGGGTACCCATAGTTCTGCGGGACCTCTACGCGATGAGCTACCAGGAGATCGCCGAGGCCACCGGCACGCCTTCGGGAACGGTGAAAAGCCGCATCGCCCGGGGGAGGCTCCGGCTGGCGGAGCTGCTGGCGGCCGGTGAGGCCGGGGAACCGGGTGGTGCGGCGGGCCGTCTAAAGGATCAAAACGAGGATTGGAAATGATGCAGCACCTGGATCCGGAGTCCCTGAGCGCCTACCTGGACGGCGAGCTCGACCCGCGGGAGCGGAGTCTGGCCGAGCAGCACCTGCACACCTGCGCAGAGTGTTCGGCGATGCACGGCAAGCTGGCATCGGTCACCGGGCAGGTTTCGGCGTTGCCGCCGCTTCGGGTCACCGCCGACGAACACCGCAGGCTGCGACAGGCGGTGCTGAACGCCCGCCCCTCAGGTTCCGGCGCACGGGGTCTGGGCCGGCTGCGGTGGGCCCTCGCCGGCGGGCTGGTCGTGGCGGCGGTGGCGGTTTTGAGCATCTCGTTCCTCGGAAACGGCGCCCCCGAGCCAGGGGACGAGGCGTTGACCGAGGCAGCCGCCCCGTCACCGGCCGGCTTCAACTTCACCAACCGGAACCAGGTCGACGAAACGGTGGCGGCGCTTCCCGAGGTGCTCGCCGGGCTCGGCCGGTACCGGGCGGAGGACGCCGGAACCTACGCTGCCCGGAACTCGGCGAAGGCGCCGGCCGGTCAGCCGGCGCCGATGGCGCGAAGCGACACTCCGGGCAGCGCCGAACAGTTCTCCGCTCCTGCGCTCGCCCCCACCCCAACGCCGGCGCCCGAATCCGCGGCGGGGGCGGCTCCGGACGACCTCACGATGCTCGAGGACAACGAGAGCTCGTTCACCTTCTCCAACGCCGCCGCGGACGCCTGCCTCGAGCGGGTGGCCGCCACCCAGCACTACCCGATGGTCCCTTTGCTGGCCCGGCAGGCGACATTCGAGGGCACCCAGGCCTGGCTGTTGGTTTTCGCCTGGACGGCCGAAACGGACCCGAACGCCCGCCTCGACCGGTCACAAACCTGGTTGGTGACTCCCGAGGACTGCAGGAACCTCAGTGGTCCTCAGCTCGAGTCAAAGGTGCTCTACCGCTCGTTCTCCGCCCCGGCCTGAACCGGAGGCAGCGCCTCACGGCAGACTGCTGAAAGCCTGGATCGCCGTGTAGATCGCCAACCCGACGAGCAGGGCTGCAAACCAGCGGACGCTCTTTTTCGCATCGATCCGCTCTGCGACCCTTCCCCCGGCCAGGACGCCTCCGATGGCGGCAGCGGTGAACGGCAAGGTGGTCAGCCAGTCGATGCCGGTCGTCGTGAGCCGCATACCCAAAGCGATGGCGGTTGTGATGGTCACGATCAGCAGGGAGGTTCCAATCGCTTCAGGCATCGAAAACTTGAGCGCCAGCGTGAGGGCCGGCACGATGATGAAACCGCCGCCGACCCCGAACAGGCCGGTCATAAAACCCACCAGCGTCCCCGCCACCAGGATGGTCGAGATCGAGAGACCGCTCATCCTGGCCCTCATGAGCGTCGTCGTGGTGCCGGCGGGTTGACTTCCGGGCTTCGTCAGTTGTGCCTGTTCGCCGGTCCGGGTGCAGCTTGGGCACCCGGTGAACATCCTCCAGGCCGCCACGAGGATCAGCGTGCTGAAGGCAAGCAACAATATGTTCGGGTCGATCTGGCGGTTGACGGCCGAACCGGCCACCGATCCTCCGACGCTGCACGCCCCGAATAGCAATCCGGTTCCCACGTGAACCCGCCCGGCTCGCCAGTGGCCGATCATGCCGATGGCCGAAGCCGTGCCGACCAGCAGGAGGCTCGTTGAGGTGGCGGCCTTGGGGTCCTGCCCGGCAGCGAACACGAGGACCGGGACGGCAAGGATGGAACCTCCGCCGCCGAGGGTTCCCAGCACCAGACCGATCAGAAATCCAAGCGGCGACGCAATCAGAGCTCTCATGCCCTACCTCTGGCTTACCAATCTGAGGAGCGGCTCCCGGGAGTTGTCGCCGCTGCGCTCCGGCCAGGTGGAGACAAAGGCGTGCCGGTCGCCGCGCACGATGGTGTCGCGTCGCTCGAGGGGTCGCTCACCAACCCAGGTCCTGCGGACGATGGCGAAGGCCGCGGCTCCCTTCGGCATCTCGAGCAGCTTTGCGATCGCGGGGGTAGGGATCACCGGATGGATCCGTTCTTCCCCCCGGGTGGGGCCGATGCCGGCACGCTGCTGCAGCTCGTCGTAGAGGGCGGTGTGGGTGAAGTCGACCTCGAGGACCGGTGCTGCCAGATCGGCCGGCATCCAGGTCCGGTCGAGAGCCAGCGGGGCACCCCCCGCCATTCGCAACCGCTCCAGATAGAACAGCGACGCATCGGCGGGGACCGAAAGCTCTCCGGCGACGATTGCGTCGACCCTGAGGTCGCAGCTTCGAACGACACTTTCCTGCTTCGCTCCCTGGCTTTCGATCGCCTGGAACCAGCTGTACATGGTGCCCATCTGCTGCTGGAACTGCGGTTCTCGCAGGAAGGTCCCCTTGCCCCGGCGCCGCTCGAGCCGGAAGGACTCGCCCAGGCGTCGAACCGCCTCGCGCACCGTCTGCCTGCCCACGTCGTAGGTCTGCATCAACTCGTGATCGGTCGGGAGCCGCTCGGCGAAGGCGCCGGCCGCCAGTCGCCGGGTCAACTCCTCAACCAGCTGTGCCCACAGGGGCAGGGGACTGTTGCGGTCAAGTGGCCGGGGTTCGGCGCCTGCGGTGGCACCGCTGAGAAGTGGGGCTTCGTTATTCATGGTATCAACGTACTATAGTTCGAATGTCCGTACAATCGAACATATACCCCCATCGAGACGAGAGGTGACTGAGTTGCAAGTTCTGACGATAGAGACGCCGGGCCTGGGCGACCGCAGCTACCTGGCGCACGACGGGCACGTCGCATTGGTGGTCGATCCGCAGAGGGACATCGACCGCGTTTTGACGCTCGCCGAGTCGGCCGGGGTGACCATCACTCACGTCGCAGAGACCCACGTCCACAACGACTACCTCTCGGGCGGCCTGGATCTTGCCCGGCGCACCGGAGCTTCGTACCTCGTCTCGGCCGAAGACGGGGTCGAGTTTGACCGCCTTCCCGTGGCAGACGGCATGTGCGTGGAGGTCGGAGGGTTGAAGGTCCAAGCGATCGGCACCCCGGGCCACACCCACAATCACCTTTCCTATCTGGTCTTCGAGCAGGGCAGAGCGCAGGCGCTGTTCACCGGGGGCTCGCTGCTGTACGGGACCGTGGGCCGCACCGACCTGGCGAGCGAGGAGGAGTCGGAGCGGCTCACCCGGGACCAGTTCCGCTCCGCCCGCAAGCTTGCCTCCTTGGTGCCGGATGAGGTGGAGATCTGGCCCACCCACGGCTTCGGGAGCTTCTGCTCGTCCGGCAGGAGCTCGGGGGCGCTCCACGCCACCATGGGACAGGAACGCAAGAGCAACCTTGCGCTGACCATGCAGGACGAGGACGAGTTCGTGTCGACCCTGCTCAGCGGCCTCACCGCCTATCCCCGCTACTACGCCTACATGGCGCCGATCAACCTGGCGGGTCCCGAGCCGGTGGATCTCACGACCCCCCGGCAGCTGGACGCCGAGCAGCTGCGCAGCCAGATTCGGGCCGGAAGGTGGGTGGTCGACCTCGGCAAACGCCGGGCCTACGCCCGAGGTCACCTCCCGGGCACCGTCTCGGTGGAGCTGGGAAAGTCGTTCGCCACCTACCTCGGGTGGGTCCTGCCCTGGGGCACACCGCTCACCCTGGTCGGCGACTCCATGGAGGAGGTGGCCCAGGCCCAGCGGGAGCTGGTGAGGATCGGAATCGACCGCCTGGAGGCGGCCGCCGGAGAACGGGCTCACCTCGCCGGGGAGCTCGGGCTTGCCGCCTACCCGGTTTCGGACTTCTCGGAACTGGCTGCTGTTCTGGCCGCCGACCACCCGCCCCTGGTTCTTGACGTACGCCGCCACGACGAGCGGGCCGGCGGCTCGATCGCCGGGTCGGTTCACGTTCCGCTGCAGGACCTCGTCGGCTCCCTCGAACAGCTCCCGAGCGGCCCGATCTGGGTTCACTGCGCCAGCGGGTTTCGCGCAAGCATCGCCGCCAGCCTGCTGAGCCGCGGCGGCAAGCAGGTGGTTCTGATCGACGACGAGTGGGCCAGGGCGTCCGGTTCCGGCGTCCGGGTCGTCGGCAAACCGGCCGCCGGCTAGCGCTACAGACCGGTCCGCCAACGGATCTGCGGGACATCGGTGCCCGAGGCTTTCGGTCGTTGGATTTCTTAACGAAACCGAAACCAAAACCGTAACAATCCAGAAACAGTCAGCCTATAGCGTCCCTCTCGCGGAAGCTCACCCCCTACTCCGCCGAGCAATACCGAGAGGAGAGATATGCCGGAGATCGACACTGGAGATACCGCCTGGATACTCGCCAGCGCCGCGCTGGTGATGTTCATGACCCCCGGGCTGGCCCTGTTCTACGGGGGGCTCGTACGCAGCAAGAACGTCCTCGGAACCATCATGCAATCCTTCTTCGCCCTGGGGTTGGTCTCCGTGATCTTCATGATGTTCGGCTACACCCTGGCCTTCGGAAGTGACATCGGCTCGGTCATCGGGGGCTTGGACTTCGCCTTCTTGAAGGACGTGGGCGCCGACGCAGCCGATATCGCACCGACCATCCCGCACAACGTGTTCATGATCTTCCAGATGATGTTTGCGGTGATCACGCCCGCCCTGATCACCGGCGCGGTGGCCGAACGCATGAAGTTCAAGGGCTACGTCGTCTTCCTGCTGCTGTGGTCCCTGCTGGTGTACTCCCCCGTCGCCCACTGGGTGTGGGGTGGCGGCTGGCTCGGGGCCGACGGCGTGGCCGCCCTGGACTTTGCCGGCGGCACGGTGGTCCACATCAACGCCGGCATCGCCGCCCTCGCCTGTGTGCTGTACCTGGGCAAGCGCAAGGGCTACCCGCAGGAGGCCATGCGGCCGCACAACGTGCCGATGGTGATCATCGGCGCCTCGATCCTGTGGTTCGGCTGGTTCGGCTTCAACGGCGGGAGTGCTCTGGGCTCCAACGGCCTGGCGGGCAGTGCCTTCGTGGCCACCCACCTGGCTGCGGCTGCCGCCATCCTCGGCTGGCTGATTCCCGAGTGGATGCAGCACAAGGCCCCCACGACCATCGGCGCCGCCACCGGCGCGGTGGCCGGCCTGGTGGCCATCACCCCGGCGGCCGGCTTTGTGGAGCCGTGGGCGGCGGTTGTCATCGGCTTCGCCGGCGGGCTCATCTGCTACGTGGCGGTCGCCCTGAAGGGCCGGTTCGGCTACGACGACTCGCTGGACGTCGTAGGAGTCCACTTCGTCGGAGGACTCGTGGGGGCCCTGCTCACCGGCGTCTTCGCCACCACGGCGATCAACTCGGCGGGCGCCGACGGGCTGCTCTACGGCAACCCCGGCCTGGTCGGCAGGCAGCTGGTGGCGGTGGTCGCCACCATCGCCTACTCGCTGATCGCCACCTTCGTCATCCTGTTCATCACCGACAAGCTGGTCGGCATCCGGGTGAGCGAGGACGACGAGCTGGTCGGGCTGGACCTGTCCCAGCACTCCGAAACCGCCTACACCTCGGAGGGCGGGGGGACCAGCCTGCACGGTTAACCGTCAGCCCTGCTCCCGGCTCACACGGGCCGGGAGTAGGGTCCTTACACTTCAACTTTCTAGCGGGAGGATTCTCGGATGAAGATGGTCAGCGCAATCGTCAAGCCGTTCAAGCTTGAGGAGGTCAAAGAAGCGTTGCGTGTGGTCGGGATCCAGGGCATGACCGTTACCGAGACCCGCGGTTTCGGTCGCCAGAGGGGCCACACCGAGGTGTACCGGGGCTCGGAGTACCAGGTGGACTTCGTGCCGAAGGTCAAGGTCGACGTCATCTGCGACGACGACCAGCTGGACCAGGTGGTCGATGCGATCATGACCGCCGCACGCACCGGAAAGATCGGGGACGGCAAGATCTTCGTCCTGCCGGTCGAACAGGTCCACCGGATCCGGACCGGGGAGATGGGGCCGGACGCACTCTAGTCCCGCCCGGCAGAAGCGAGGGAGGTTGGCCGGGAGCTCCGAATGGTGGAGTCGCCCGGGCGACCTCCCGACCTACCTGCTGGCCATGAACGCTGCCGCCGCCGTGGCGATCACCGCCGGGAACAGAAACGGGGCGCTCAACAGGTATGTGAACGGGGCCCCCAGCACCAAAAAGCCCAGCGCCAGCCCGCACGCAGTCCCGGTCGCCGCGATGCCGCCCAGTCCGGCACGCCGGCGGCCGATGCTGCGCACCACCGCCCCCACCACCAGGCCCACGACCACTCCGATCAGCGGGCTGAACCGCCCGAGCATCGGGACGACGGCCGCCGCGAGCACCGCGGCCGCCAGCAGGCCCGCAGCTCCCGCGGCGTACCGGCGCCCCATGTCCTTGGGCTTTGCGTACTGGACACGGGCGCAGTTCGGGCACTTCATCCCGACCGGAGTTTCGTGCATACACTTCACGCAGATGGGCGAGTTGCAGTTGCTGCACCGCACCAACGTCGCGGACCGAGGGTGGTTGACGCATGTCAGCTCAGTGTCCTCGTGTCCCATACAAAAAGCGTAACCGGTAGTTGCATACAGGCGTATCCTGATCGACGTGAACCGCCTTGGCCGGGTGGCCGTCCTGTTGGTGATGCTGCTGGCATCGGCGTGTACCGGCGACGGCGAACCATCCCCCAGCCCCACGCCCTCCGCCACCGCGTCCGCGACCGGCAGCCCCCCTGCACCGCCGGCCGGCACGCCGACCGAGGCGCCTCCACCCACCGCGCAGGCTTCACCTCCCAACTGCCCCGCCGTGTCGGGCGGGGGCTCGGGTACCAACGTCAAGCTGGTGGACGTGCGGGTCGGGTCGCACTCCGGGTACGACCGGATCACCTTCGAGTTCGCCGATCCGGAGCCGCCCTCCCCCGCCAACACCCTTCCGGCGTTCACCGTCGAACGGGTTGACCAGGTGACCCAGGACGGTAGCGGCAACCCGGTCCAGGTCAGCGGCGCAGCGCTGTACTCGGTGGTGATGCAGGGAGCGTCGGGGGTGGACCTCTCCGGCGAGCAGGTCGTCGAGACCTACACCGGCCCGAGGGAGTTCAAACCGAACTTTCCGACCCTGCTCGAGCTTGAGCACGCCGGCGACTTCGAAAACGTCCTGTCGTGGGGCATCGGCCTGAGGGAGGCCCGGTGCATCAGCGCCCAGCAGCTGAACACGCCGCTGCGGCTGGTCCTGGACATTCCCCGCTAAACCCCGCGGCATAAACAAGATTCCTGTGACGTTATGCTGATCGAAATGACAAACCACCACCCAGTAGTGATCATCGGCTCGGGCCCGGCCGGCCTGACCGCCGCGCTGTACACCGCCCGCGCCAACCTGAACCCTCTGGTAATCGAGGGGTTCGAAGCCGGCGGCCAGCTGATGTTGACCACCGAGGTGGAGAACTTCCCCGGATACGTCGACGGAGTCATGGGCCCCGAGCTCATGGACACCCTGCGCAAGCAGGCGGCCCGGTTCGGCACCACCTACCTTTCCGAAGACGTCACCGACGTCGACTTCTCGGTTCGCCCGTTCAAGATCTCGGTTGGGGAGGACCAGTACACCGCCGACACCGTGATCGTGTCGACCGGGGCCTCCGCCAAGATGCTCGGCCTGGAGAACGAGCGCCGGTTGATGGGCCGCGGGGTCTCCACCTGCGCCACCTGCGACGGCGCCTTCTTCCGGGACCAGGAACTGGCCGTGGCGGGCGGAGGGGACTCGGCCATCGAGGAAGCGAACTTCCTGACCCGGTTCGCCAGCAAGGTCAACCTCATCCACCGGCGAGACAGCTTGCGGGCGTCCAAGATCATGCAGGACCGGGCGATGGCCAACCCCAAGATCGACTTCCACTGGAACTCGGTGATCGACGACGTGCTCGGAGAGCAGAGCGTAACCGGCGTGAAGCTGAAGGACACCCAGACCGGCGACTCCCGGGAGTTGCCGCTCAAAGGCGTGTTCGTGGCCATCGGCCACACCCCGAACACCTCGCTGTTCAAGGACAAGCTCGAGCTCGACGACGCCGGTTACCTGGTGGTCGGGGACAAGCTGAGCAGCGACTGGAGCCCGGGCTCGCCCTACGCCACGCGCACCAGCGTCGAGGGCGTCTTCGGCGCCGGAGACGTGGTCGACCACACCTACCGGCAGGCGGTCACGGCCGCCGGCATGGGGTGCCAGGCTGCGATCGATGCCGAACGCTGGCTGGAGACCCAGGGCCACTAAAAGGCGCCACTTCTGCGGGGCGGCCCCCTCAGGGCCGCCTTTTTGCATTTGTCGCCGGGGCAACTAAGCTGCACCCGTGGATCTCATAAGACGAGGTCAACGCCATAAGGGCGTGGCCGACCTTCAAGCGCGCCTGGAGAAACTCGGCTTCGTCATCGACCCGGCCGAGCTGGGAGGGACCTTCGGCCCGTCGACCGAGATGGCGATCAAGGAGTTCCAGCAGCGATCCGGCCTCGACGTTGACGGCATCGTCGGGGACAACACCTGGAAAGCTCTGGTAGAGAGCTCGTGGACCCTGGGCGATCGCCCGCTCCGGCTGAGCCAGCCGTTCCTGCGCGGCGACGACGTGCGCGAGCTGCAGGCACGGCTCAACGCGCTGGGGTTCACGGCGGGCAAACACGACGGCATCTTCGGCTTGGGCACCGCAGCCGCGCTCCGCGACTTCCAGCGC
>DATABX010000244.1:0-3951 GCA_036259335.1 Actinomycetota bacterium | reverse complement strand
CCTCCTGTTCCGGGGTGGAGAAGGGATGTCGCTAGGCGAGCTTTTCACCATCGACGTTGGCATGCAAACTCGGTTGCGTGGTTTTCGGGCGTAAACAGTCGCCGGGACGACAGTGTTCCGATCGACCGAGGGAGATGCGGCCTACGCCGTGTTGGACAGCACCTTCCGGATGGCAGTCACCGAAAGGTCGACGTCGGCTTCGGTCGTCGACCAGTTGGAGACCGAGATCCGCAGATAGCGCCGCCCGTGCCAGGTGGTGCCACCGGCCCAGCAGGTACCGTCCCGCTGGACGCCGGTGATGACCCGATCGGTGCGTTCGTCGGTCCCGAAGCTCACGAGCACCTGGTTGAGCACGATGTCGTTGCCGATCTGGACCCCTTCAATGCTGCCAAGCCGGTCGCCGAAGCGGCGGGCGTGGGCGCAGCAGCGGTCGACGAGGTCGCACAGACCCTGCCGGCCCAGCTCCTTGAGGGCCGCCCAGGTGGCGAAGCCGCGGGCCCGCCGTGACGACTCCGGCACGAAGTCAGACGGCGCCCGGTGGGTGCCTTCCCCGTGGCCGGTCAGGTAGGCGGCGGTGTAGGACATCGACGCCAGGTGCGCCTGCGGGTGGGCGCAGAACACGTAACCGCAGTCATAGGGGACGTTCAGCCACTTGTGGCCGTCCACCGCCCACGAGTCGGCAAGCTCGATGCCGTTCACCAGGTGCCGGGTCGCCGGGCTGGCGGCCGCCCACAACCCGAAGGCTCCGTCGACGTGCACCCACGCCCCGTACCGCCTGGCCGCCCGGCAGCCGGCCGCCAGGTCGTCGCAGGCCCCGGTGTTCACGTTTCCCGCCTGGAGACAGACGATCGTCGGAGACTTCGGTCCGGCGGCAAGGATTTGGTCGAGCGCCTCCGGGTCGATGGCGCCGTTGGCGTCGGCGGGGACCGGCTCGATCGCCGCCGCTCCGAGGCCGAGCAGGCGCAGGGCACGATCGATGGTGGCGTGCCGCTCCTCGCCGGCGACGATGCGGATTCTGGGTGCGCCCGACAGGCCGTTCTGCTCGACGTCCCACCCCGCCTGCTCCAGCACCCGGTGGCGGGCGGCAGCGAGGGCGACGTTGTTGGCGCCCTGACCTCCGGTTACCAGTCCGAACGACGCACCGGCCGGGAGGCCGAACACCTCCTTGAGCCAGTCGCCGGCCACGTCCTCGGCCACCGCGCCGGCGAGTGAGGTCGTCGGGTTGAAGGCGACCTGGTCCCAGCCGGCAGCCAGGATGTCGGCGCAGGTCGCAGACTCGAGCGCGCCGCCTACGACGAAGCCGAAGAACCGGGGCCCGGCGGTGGCGACGAGGCCGGGCTCGACCGCCGCGGCAAGTTGCTCGATCACCTGCTGGGCCGGGATCCCCTCGTCGGGAAGCAGGCCGTCGAGGCCGGCGCGCAGTTGCTCGGCGTGGACGGTGGGCGCCACCGGGCGGTCGGCAAGGCTTGCGCGATAGGCGGCGATCTGGTCCGCCGCCCAGTGCAGGGAGTCCCCGAGGTCGGACACGCCTGGATTATAGGCAGCCGATCGGTGGGGGAAACCCGGCGGGTCGGCTAGAGGTAGCGGAGGGGATCCATCCGAACCCCGTTCTGCCGGACCTCGAAGTGGACGTGCGGCGTTTCGCACGAGCCGGTGCAGCCGACCAGACCGATAACCTGCCCCCGCTCGACCGGTCCGCCGGACACGGTCTTGCGGCTCATGTGGGCGTAGAGGGTGGTCAGGCCGTCCCCGTGGTCGACGATTGTGCAAATGCCGTACCCGCTCCCGCACGCCCGGGACGAGACGGTTCCCTTGCGGGAGGCCCGGATCGGGTCTCCGGTTCGGCCCCGCAGGTCGAGGCCGGTGTGCATGCCGTCGGCGCGGCCGCCGAACCCGGACAGGAACTCTCCATCGACCGGCCGGAGGAAGCTGTTGTCCTCGGGCGCCGGAGGGGCGGCGAGCGTATCGGGTGGAGTGGTGGCGACCGGGGCGCTGACTGCGATCGCCGGAGGCAGAAGGAGGGCGGTCAGCAGGGCGACCAGGTCGAATTCAGGCCTCGGCGCAGCGTACGACGTGCCGGGGAAGGCGGCGCCGGCCAACAGGGTGATGCAGACAACGGTGAGCGCCTTCAACGGTGGGCGCGCGGGGACGTAAGACTCTGGGGCGCGAGTCATCAGAACTCCACTTCGCGTATTCCGGGCGGGGAGAAGCCCGGAAAAGGTCAACCATCATCGTCTGATCGATGGGAGCGCCAACCTAAAGCCCGCTTCGGCCGTTTTTGGGGATTTCGAGGAAATTTCATCCATGTAATTCGGTGTTAGAACCGAACGGCAGGGGGATTACGGGTCCAGCGGCTTCAGCCTTGCTTTTCGGCGAACAGGCTCCGGACCACCGTCTCCACCGCTTGCCGCTTTGCCTCCACCGTGTTGAGCCGGCGTCTCAGGACGCTCATCTGGTTCCGCAGGCGTTCCGCCGAGGAGCCGTCGGTCGCCCAACCACCCGGCTCGAGGGAGTCGATCTGCTCCAGGAGCACGGCCGATTCCGGATCGGAGTCCGACAGTCCCCGGACGAAGCCGGCCAGCTCGCGGGCCAGCTCGGCGTCATCGAGATCCCGCTGGACATCCGGAGGAACGTTGCCGCCCTGACCGCTCGGCGGAGCATTGCGCCCGGCCAGCCAGCCGGCGGCGGCCGCCTCGATCCAATCGGCAAGCGGATTCTGCGTGCTCACAAGGTTGCCTCCTGATGGTTTTAGCCGGGAAGGGATCGAAAGGGCGAAACGGGGGCAGGTTTTGTGCGTGGGCACGACAGGTTTCGAACCTGTGACCTCTGCCGTGTGAAGGCAGCGCTCTCCCGCTGAGCTACGCGCCCCGAACCGTGGCCCTCGGGAAAAGGCCACTCAAGGATTATAGGCCGCTGCTGCTTAGCCGATTCTCAGGGCACAGATAACCCCGTCCCTCGTCGGGTTGATCGTAGTAAGGAAGCGGGGGTCGGCGTAGACCGCCTCGTTGTGGGCCCGGATCGCCGCAGTGGCGGCCTCGGTGTTATCCGGGTCGGCCACTTTGCCGGACCACAAGACGTTGTCGCACAGGTACAGTCCGCCGACGCGGATGCGCTCCGCCGCTGCGGCAAAGGCGGCGGGGTAGCCCTCCTTGTCGATGTCGCAGTAGACGACATCGAATTCGCCTTCGGTGCGGTTGAGGGCGGTCACCGCGTCGCCGGTAACGAACCGGCACGGCCCGGCCAGTCCGGCTCGGCCCAGAAAGTCCTTCGACATCTCGGTGTTCTTCGGGTCGCCGTCGGTCAGCGTCACCTCGCCGTCCGGGCCGACCGCCTTGCTGAACCAGTAGGCGGAGAACCCGAATCCGGAACCCAGCTCGAACACCCGCTTCGCCCCGACGGCCAGGGCCAGGACCTGTAGTGAGACGCCCACCTGCCGGCCGACTATCGGGAAGCTGCGCTCTTCGGCAAGTGCCTCCATTTCCAGCAGGATCGGTTCATCGAACCGGTCGCAAAGACGGCGCAGATAGTCGGCAACGTCTTGGGGAAGCAGATTCATGGGTAAGAGTCTTTCAGGGACACGGTTTCCGTACCACCGGCGCGGTTCGCATTAGTCTTGGAGAGGTGCCCCCGCAGGTGCGAGGTGGGTCCCAGGCCTCGCCGAAATTGCCGGCCGATGAGGGATGAGGGAGCACGAGCAACAGGTTCGGAGCGCTGAACAATTTCGCCCGGACGGTAGCCCTTTAGGAGGTTTTGGGATGAATCGACTGCAGCAGCTTCACCAGGCCGGGACCGCGATCTGGCTCGACTTCCTCCGTCGGGGCCTGATCAGCGGGGCGAGCTGGCTCGCATGGTCGACCGGTGGGATCTCACCGGGGTAACCTCGAACCCGAGCATCTTCAAGAAGGCCATCGGCGGGTCGACCGATTACGACCAGGCGATCATCGAGATCTC
>DATABX010000243.1:0-9830 GCA_036259335.1 Actinomycetota bacterium | reverse complement strand
CGAGCGCTTCGACATGATCGTGTCCAATCCTCCCTATATCCCCGCAGAGACCGATGAGCTACCCCGCCACGGGCCGACCGTCCCGCTCGACGCGGGCTACGACGGGCGGGCGCTGCTCGACCGGATCTGCCGGGAGGGCCCCGCACACCTGCGGCCCGGCGGAGTGATCCTAGTGGTCCACTCGTCGATCTGCGGGACCGGGCGGACGGTGGAGGCGTTTAGAGGGGCCGGTCTCCAAGCCGATGTGGTGATGGAGAAGCCCGGGCCGCTCGGTCCCGTGATGACCGCCCGCGCCGCGATGCTTCGGGAGCGGGGCTTGCTGGGGGAAGAGGATTGGGAGCAGATCGTTGTGGTGCGGGGGCGGTTGGCGGAACGGCCGGCCGGCCGGGATCGGGACCGGGCCAGCGCTACAGGCTGAGGTTCATTTAGGCTCCCGGCGATCCCGGGAGCCTAACGAACGTCTTCGATGGTGCTAGTCGGCGCGTGTTCTGCGAATTACGAGCCGGGGAGGTTCAGCGCCAGCAGCATCATGATGCCGAAGACGGCCAGGGCGAATACGATCGCAACGATCGGGTTGACGTTGTAGTTGTCGAAGTTCATGTTTCCCTTCCTTCCCCCGGGAGCAGCTGCCCCCGAGCCCGTCCAACACGAAGCAACAAGCAAAGAATAATGATTTCCGCGGCCAAAACAAAACGGAAATGTGGCTTTTCCCAAGTGGGCGGGGCATGTGACATCTGGTTGCCTGGGAGCAGCGCATCGGTCGAGGCTTAGAGAAGTCCCGTCACGCCCACGGCGTCAACTGGATGGCCGCCTTTTTCTTCTGCCCCACGATTCCGCTCGACCGACCCTCGGTCATCACGTGGTCCAGACAGGACGGGCACAACTCGTTGCGGTCCCGCTTCTTGCCATTCCAAATGAAGGCCTCCTTCATCTGGCGGCTCGGGAAGGTCCGGCCGCAACGCCCGCAAACGAATTCTTCTCCCATCACTTCCCGCCTTCCTTCTTGCTTCTGCTGGCACCCCCAGCGACTCCCCCGTCCCGGCCGATCACAGCTCGCCTCGTTCCTCGCTCGGGGCAAATGGGGATTCTGAGGCTCCGCCCGTGGCGTCTGCATGTTCGGCAAAGAACTGCGCGTTCTTAGCTGTGTACTCCTTGAACTCCGGCGGGACACCGTCGTCGGTAAATATGGCGTCGACCGGACAGGCCGGCAGGCAGGCATCACAGTCCACACACTCCTCGGGGTGGATGAAGAGCTGGTCCTGACCCTCGTAGATACAGTCGACCGGGCATTCGTCGACGCATGAGCGGTCCTTGACGCCTATGCAGGGTTCGGTGATGACGTAAGTCATGACGCTACCCCCCAAGATGTTGGTAGTCCGCAATTACTTCCCAGCAGGAGGGACATCTAAACGGGATCCACGGAACCCTCTGCTCTACCCGAGGAGACCCCATGCGAAACTTCGCTGGTTCAGGCGCCTGAAACCCACCCATGTTTCCGCTCACCCGGCAAGACCGGAGAGCGCGGACAAAATTCGTGAAACTCAAGTTTCCTTCGTGGAGGAAGTCGCTTCCTCCCCGCCGCATCGAATCCGATCTAAATTGAACTGATGCCTGATCTTGAGACAAACAGTAGTCGCGATGAGCGACCACCCGGGCGCCTGTTCGAAGGTTTCACTCATGAGACAGTTCCCGCGCCGGGTGTCGAAATCAACGTGGTGCACGGCGGCTCCGGCCCCCCGATCCTGCTTCTGCACGGCGCGCCCCAGACCTGTGCGATGTGGCATGCGTTGGCTCCTCGCCTGGCAGAGCGCTACACCGTAGTTGCGTCCGACCTACGAGGCTACGGGGACAGCTCCAAGCCGCCGGGGGGCGGTGATCACGCCGACTACAGCTTTCGCGCCATGGCCGCCGACCAAGTGAAGGTTATGCGGTCGCTCGGTCACCGGCGGTTCTCAATCGTGGGGCACGACCGCGGCGCACGCGTCGCACATCGCTTGGCCCTCGATTATCCCGACGCGGTCGAGCGCATGGCCTTGCTGGACATAGTTCCTACTTCGTACGTCTATGAAAATGCCGACCGCCGGCTTGCAACGCTGTACTTCCACTGGTTCTTCTTGATCCAGCCGGAGCCGCTTCCGGAGCGCCTGATCGGTGGCGATCCTCTTTTCTTCCTTCGAAGAGTCTTGGCGTTTTCGGGCGGACTCCACGGCTACGCGGCCGAGGCGCTCGCCGAGTACGAGCGCTGCTTCGCCGACCCGGCGACGGTTCGAGGCCTGTGCGAGGACTACCGTGCGGCCGCGACGGTCGACCTCCTGCACGACGAGGTCGACCGCGACAGACGCGTCGGTTGCCCGCTACTGGTGCTGTGGGGCGCCCGCAGCGCCGTGGGCCAGCTGCACAAGCCGCTGGAGGTCTGGCGCGCCTTCGCGACCGATGTTCGCGGGCGCGCTTTGGACGCAGGTCACTACCTGGTGGAAGAGCGTCCGCACGACACACTTGCCGAGCTGGAACCGTTTTTAGCTGGATACAAGTAGCACCCGAAGTACCCCCGATGGGTTTCGAACCCACGATCTCCGCCTTGAGAGGGCGGTGTCCTAGGCCGCTAGACGACGGGGGCCTGTTCTTCGATGATACCGGACCCGGACCTGGCGGTGCTCGGGACCGGTACGGGGCCTACTCCGGTCCGGCTGATAAACTCGACTGGGACGTCCAACCGGCTGCTGGTGCCGGCGCGGCGAACCAACCCTTGCCGGATAGATCAATTGGCAGATCGCCTGGTTCTGGCCCAGGAGGCTCTAGGTTCGAGTCCTAGTCCGGCAGCCAGTGGAGCCATCCAACGAACCGCCCCGGCCGCTCGTGCGCCGGGCCATCCCCACCGACCCGGCGGTCCGCTCCAGCGAGTCGCTTTTCCTTACCGAGTCGGCCGGGCAGGCCGGCAGGCCCAGCCGCAAGCTGCTGTCCTCCGGCCTCGCTCCCGCCCCGGCCGCCGTGGCGGAGCGCATGGGCGTGGCGCCGGGCGACGACCTGCTGACCCGCCGCCGGCTGATGCTCGTAGACGACGTTCCTGTCCGTGTCGCGGTCAGCTACTTTCATCCGGTGACCCCCGAAGCTCCCGAGCTTTCCGGCGGCACCTTTCTCGAACGAGGCCTGCAGGCGCTGTACGAGCGGCACGGCCGCAGGTTTGGGCGAGCCGAGGAGACCCTCGTCGCCCGGCCACCGGCCCCCGAGGAGGTGCAGCTGCTGGAGTTGGAGGAGGGCGAGCCGGTGGTCGAGATCCTTCGCACCTCCTACGACGAACAGGACACGCCGGTGCACACCCTTCAGACGATCTGTGCCGCTTCCCGGCACGTCTTCCAGGTCCGCCAACCGCCGGACGACTCGATCTTCTAGCCGCTCGGCCCCGGTGCCTGCGCCTGGGGGCAGTTGGGGAAGCACGGATCGAACAGCCCTCCCCCGCCGCCGGTGGTCGGTGTCGGCTGCGGCGGCGCCGGCGGTGAGGGCGTCGGGTTGGCCGTCGGCCCGGGCGTCGGGGTGGCGCACCTGAGGAACGGACACGACCGAGGCTGCGGAGACCGGTTGGGCGACGGGTTGTTCGGGTCGCCCGGGTTCGGGCTCTCGCAGGACGGGAAGGGGAACTCGCCGCACAACGGGGGGCTCGCATCCGGGCTGGGCGTGGCGTTCACCTCCCCCCCGGGGCACCCCTCGGGGACCAAAGCGCCCTCGGCACTGCCGTCCTGGCCGTCGGTGTCCGAGCCGTCGCCGCCCGGCGACCCGTCGAGTCCGCCGGCGCTGCCCGGCGTCGGGCACGGCGGCGGCGGAGGCGACAGGACCTCGCCGGTGATTTTCGGGCTCGGGAAGTCGCCGTGCTTCTCGTACAGCTTCAGCGCCTCGGCCATGAACTTCTTCCAGATGGTCGCCGGGAACGAGCCTCCGGTGACGTCCCTGCCCCGTACCGACTGCATCAGCGGGATCTCCTTGGTCACCGGATCCGGGGGGAATCCCATCCAGACCGCCGCCGCCAGCTCTGGGGTGGCGCCGGCAAAGGAGGCGTCCTGGTGGTCCTGGGCCGTGCCGGTCTTGCCCATCGCCGGCCACGGCAACTTGGCCCCGGTGCCGGTTCCCCCGGTGATGTTCTGCTTCAGGATCCACGAAACCGTGTCGGCGACGTTCTGCGGGATGGTCTGCTCGGTGCGTGGCTTGCGCTCCGCGATCGTCTCGCCCTGGGCCGACACGATCTTGGTGACCACCAGCGGGTCCGGGCGCTTGCCCCGGGCGGCGAAGGTTATATACGCCCGAGCCATCTCCAGCGGGGTGACCGGGGAGGTGCCCAGGGTCAGCGCGCAGCCCTCGTCGACCGGCGGAATGGCGATCCCCAGCTTCTCGGCCATGGAGATGAACATCTTCGGGGTGACGACCTTGTCCATCATCTGGGCGTAGATCGTGTTCACCGAGCGGGTGGTTGCCTGCGTGAGGTCCAGGTTGCCGTAGCTGGAGTTCTCGAAGTTCGACACCTCCCAGGGCTTGCCGTCGTTCATGCACAACCCCGAGTCGAACGACATCTTGCCCGGCCCCGGGAAGGTCGAGCGGATCGACTTGCCGTCGTCGACGAACGCGGCCAGTGCGATTGGCTTGAACGCCGATCCAGCCTGCCGGCCACCGTCGTCTCCGGGCTGGTTGGCCGCGAAGTTGAACCCCCGGGCCCGCTGGGCGTCGTCGACGTTGCGGCCGCCCACCATCGCCTTGACGTGACCCTGCGGATCCATGGCCACCAGGGCCGCCTCCGGGTCGTCCTCCCGGTCCAGTGTCGTGCGCACCGCGTTCTCGGCGGCGTCCTGCATGCGCAGGTCCAGGGTGGTGTAGATCTTCAGGCCGCCGCCCAGCAGATCCTTCTCCTGGATCTTGAACTCGTTAAGCAGCAGCTTGCGGACGTACTCGATAAAGTAGCCGGCACGCGGCGAGTCCAGCTCGGGGTTCAGGCCGAACTTGAAGCGCGACGCCAGGTCGACCTGGCTCGCCTCAAGCTTTTGCTGCGGGCTGATGAACCCGGCCTGGAGCATCGCGTCCAGGACCCGGTCGCGGATGGTCGGCACACCGGCCGGGTTGGTCTCTACCTGGTACCGGCTCGGAGAGCGGATGATCCCCGCCAGGTAGGCCGACTCGGCAAGATCCAGGTCCCGGGCCGGCTTCTTGAAGTAGGTCTGTGCCGCCGCCTCGACACCGTAGGCCCCCCGGCCGAAGTAGACCGTGTTCAGGTAGAACTCGAGGATCTTGTTCTTGGAGTACTCCCGCTCGATCTTCACCGCCATCGTCGCTTCCCGCAGCTTCCGGGCCAGGGTGCGCTCCTTGCCGACCTCGGCGAAGGTCCGGGCGTACTGCTGGGTGATGGTCGAGGCGCCCTGGCCGATCTCGCCCTGTCGCAGGTTGGTGAACGTCGCCCGCAGGATGCCCCGGAGGCTCACGCCCGGGTGGGTGTAGAAGGCGCGGTCCTCGGCCGCCACCACCGCC
Source organism: Actinomycetota bacterium (assembly GCA_036259335.1). Classification (GTDB taxonomy): domain Bacteria; phylum Actinomycetota; class CADDZG01; order JAHWKV01; family JAHWKV01; genus JAJCYE01. The sequence goes on along the minus strand of DATABX010000243.1, from coordinate 4,325 downwards.
TGCTTCAGCTGGAAGGACATCGCGTCCAGAGGGACGATCGTGCGGTTCTCGGTGCCGTGGAAGTTGTAGATGAGCTCGCCGTTGGTGTCGTAGAGCTTGGACGACTGGGCGCCCGGCGCCGCTTGCGGCAACGGGGTCTCGGTCAAAAAGCCTGCCACCTGGAGCAGGACGAACCCGGCGACCACCATGGCCAGCACGAGCCACCAGCGCCGCAGGATCGCCTGCATGCCGCTCGGGCGGCGGTACTGGCTGCCTGCGTACCGTGGGGAAGCGGAGCCGTGGAGCGGCGGGGCCTGCCGCGGTGCCGGGGGGGGCCGTCGGGCCGGCGGGCGGCCTCCGCGGGGCGCCGAGCGGCGGCTTCGGGCGCGGGAGTTGACCACGCCGTAGTGCGACGGCACCCGGCGCCTGGACGCCATCAGGCCCTTCCGCCGCGGGCGCGCCGCAACCCGCCGGCTACCGCAGGCGCTGGTAACGTTCGATAGGGGCCGGACAAGCCGCCGTTCCGGAAGGGATCGACGAAATGCAGGAACAACCCAGGGGCGTAATTTTTCATTGGGTGGCCAATATGTTGTTTGCGGGCATCGCCCTGTTCAGCGGAATCCTCTTCGGTCTCGAGGTTCCGAAGAACTTGGTGTTGCCGATCATCGTTCTCGGGGCTTTGACGCTGATACCGGTTACCCGTCGTTGGGAGCGGTCGGGAATTCGCAACAGGCAGGCCCAGGCCGCTCAAGCGGGGGAAGATCGCCCGGGGGAGCCGGGTTCAAGTTCATAAGCTTTGTCCCGTGGGTCGTCGCGAGGCAGGCCGAGTCAGCTACCGATTATATGCCGCCCCCGGCGCGATGCAGCAGCATGTTCAGCCTTACGGCGGCGTCCGAGGAGTGCTCGGGGTCTCCGAAGGCGATCGCCCGCCGGTAGGCCTCCCCGGCATCCGAGGGCTGCCCGAGGTCGGCGAGCAGGTCGCCCAACTTCACCGCAGCCGCCGGCGCGAACTCCGGCTGCCCCGCCTCCGCCGCCGTCCGGTAGGCGTCCAGCGCCTCGGTTTTGCGGCCGGACGACACCAGCAGATCGCCGAGGCCGGAAGCCGCCCAGCCGGCTACCTGGTGGTTGCCGCCGTCGATCGCCGACCGGTAGGCCGCCTCGGCTTCGTCGCTACGCCCCATTCCGGCCAGCACTCCGGCGAGCTTGACCCACGCTGCGGCCGAGGCCTCAGCGTGGCCCATTTCGGCCACCCGGCGGTAGATCACACTCGCCTCGCCCGGATCGGACGCTTCGAGCAGCGAGCCCAGGCTGAGCCCGGCCCAGGGTGCGATATCGGGCAGCTGGGAGCCGGCCGCGGTGCGGAAGGCCCGTTCTGCGCCCTCAAGGTCTCCCAGACGCTCCAGGAAGGTGCCCAGGCTCAACGCTGCCTCCGGTCCGTGCTCCGGGCTCTGCGAGTCAATGGCGGCTTGATAAGCGGCTCTGCAGGCCTCGTGCTCCCCCAGCTCCTCCAGCAGGGCACCGAGCCCGACAGAAGCAGCCGGCGCGACCTCCGGGTGGCCGGACTCCACTGCTCGCCGGTACATCAATTTCGCCCCGCCGGCGTCCCGGGCCCGGGCGTAGAGGCCGGCCAGGCTGAGGGCGGCGGCCGGGATCACCTGGGGGTTGCCGGAGTCGATGGCATGCAGGTAGGCGGCGATGGCACCCTGCGCGTCGTTCGTCTCCTCCAGAAGCCTGCCCAGGCTGAGCGCCGCCGCGGCTGCGAACCTGGGGCTGGCCGAGTCGATCGCCGCGTAGTAGGCGATCCGGGCCTCCGGAACCCGCCCCATCGCTCCGAGCATCGCGCCGAGCGCGACTGCGGCGGCCGGCGCCGCGTCCGGGTGCCCCGAGTCGATCGCCCGCCGGAACGCCTCCTCGGCGGAACCCGGGTCGTCCAGCTTTCGGAACAGGGCCCCGAGCTTCACCATGGCTGCCGGCGAGGCATCCGGGTTCTCGAAGGCGACGACCCGGCGGTACATGGCCTCGGCGCCTTTGACGTCCGCGGCTTCGGCGTACAGGTCGCCCAGGCTGGTGGCCGCCCAGGGCGCCACCTCGGGGTGGCCCGAGTCGGCCGCCTGCCGGTACGCCTGCTCGGCCTCGTCGATGCGGCCCTGCGCCTCCAGAAGGGCCCCCAGCTTCATGGCCGCCCACTGGGCGGCGTCGGGGTGCGCCGACTCGATGGTGGCGCGAAACTCCTCCTCGGCCCCGCCGAGCCGGCCGGTGCGCTCCAGAAGGCTGCCGAGGCTGAGCGTCGCCCAGGGGGCGAACTCCGGGTGCAAGGAGCCGGCGGCGTGCCGGTAGCAGCGCTCGGCCTCCTCGACCCGCCCCGCCTCGCCGTACAGGCCGCCGAGCTCAACCGCCGCCCAGGGGCCGATCTCCGGGTGGCCGGAGTCGACCGCCGACTGGTAGATCTGCGACGCTTCATCGCGCTGCCCCCGGTTCTCCAGCAAGCTTGCCAGGCTGGACGCCGCCCACGGGCCGATCTCGGGGTGGGCCGACGCCATCGCCCTGCGGTAGGCAGCGACCGCGCCCTCCCAATCCTCGCCTCGCTCGAGCAGGGCGCCGAGGCCGAAGGCGCCGGCGGCGGCGAAGTCCTCGTGCCCGGATTCGGCGGCCACCTCGTAGAACCCTCGGGCGTTTTCGAAGTCGCCTGCTTCCGACAGCAGTGAAGCGAGTTTCAGCGCGGCCGCAGGGACGTCGTGCCTCGCCGGGTTGTCGAGCGCCCGACGCAGCTCGATCTCGGCCTCGGCTATCCCGTGCTGGAGGTACTCCTCCGACGGGTTCTCCGCCTCCAGCTTGCGCTTGCGGTGGGACCCGGTGAGAAGCGGCAGGACCTCGCGGCGGAGGTGCTCGAGCGCCTGGCTGCGCTCGTAGCGGCAGCCGCCGTCCGGCCTCACCCCGGCCACCGGCGAGTGGTCGTCGATGTGCACTGTGATCCGGTTGTCGGGGCTGAGCGACAGGTGCAGGCCGTCGCCGGAGACCACCTCGCGCACCGATGTGGTCCCCTGGTGCAGCATGCCGCCGGCGGCGGTGTCCCGGCAGAATCGGCCGCTGGCCACCAGGTCCTCGAGAAAGGCCGCGTTGTCGTGGGTGGTGAAGTCCGCCCCGCCGATGCCACGGGTCCAGCTTCCGCCGACCGAGCGGATGTGGCGCCACAGCCCGGCTTCGCCCAGGCGCTGGTACAGGATCGTCATCACCAGCCGGGCGCTCAGGTCGAGCCGTGATCCCTCTCGTTGCATCTGGCGCCCTCCGTTGGAACCGGCAAACTAGCCCTACAGGAAAGTCTGCGCCGACGGCATCACCGGATTGCCCGGCAGCCGGGGGTCGAGCCGCCGGTTCGGCCCACCCTCGACCGCACCCCCCGGCAACGCCGGAATTGTTCTTCACGCCTCGCCGCTTCGAGCCGACTAGACGTAAAGGCCAAGCCGGAAACCCGAGGCAAGGTGGCGAGGTCGATCGCAGGTCGAGCATTGGTTACCCCGCTGGCAGTGTTTCTATCTGGCTTCGTCGCGGCCGGAGCCAGGCCGGGTGGAGATCTCCCCTATACGCCGGCACCACCCACGCCGGCTATCCCGTCACCTTGTCGGTGAGTGTTCGATCGTGGGACGGAGGCGGTGTCGCCCCCTCGGGCTGCGTCGAGATTCTGGACGAAGCGGGGGTCGAATCATGACGCTGATGCTAACGTTCAGATAACGCACTGGACCTAACTCGTCGGGATCACTATCGGAGCGATGGAACGCGGGAACGCCGAGGGGCTTCGGACGCAGTTCGAGCGTGCTCTGGCGCCCGAGCGGGTGCTGACCCATCCCCACGAGCTACGCACCTACGAATCCGACGGCCTGGTCGGGTACCGGGCGCTGCCCGCAATCGTCCTGCTTCCGGACACCGCCGAGGAGGTACGCAGCGCCCTGCAAATTTGCCACGAGGCGGGGGTGCCCTGGGTGGCGAGAGGCTCCGGCACCGGCCTCTCCGGGGGGGCGGTGCCCGTCGAGGAGGGCGTTCTTATCGTCCTGACCCGGATGCGCCGCATCCTGGAGGTCGACCTCGACAACCAGCGGGTCGTCGTGGAGCCGGGGGTCACCAACCTCCAGGTGTCGGCCGCGGTTTCTCCCACCCACTTCTTTCCTCCCGACCCGTCCAGCCAGATCGTCTGCTCGATCGGAGGAAATGTCGCCGAGAACTCGGGCGGTGCCCACTGCTTCAAGTACGGCTTCACGACCAACTACGTGGTGGGCCTGGAGGTGGTCCTGCCCAGCGGGGAGGTGGTAAGCCTGGGCGGAAAGGAGATGGATTCTCCCGGATACGACCTG
>DATABX010000242.1:0-4122 GCA_036259335.1 Actinomycetota bacterium | reverse complement strand
GTGCGCGCTTTTTTCCTCCCCATATCGTGGCACGCATTCGTGGTGAGCCGGTACAGCCAGGTGGTGAACGCGGACTGATGGCGGAACGAGGACGCTTTGCGGAAGACGGTCAGAAAGACGTCCTGGGCGGCGTCGAGGGCGTCGGTCCGGTTGCCGAGGATCCGGTAGGCGAGGCCGAGCACCCGGGATTCGTGCCGGGCGAGTAGCACCTCCAGCGGCGCATGGTCCCCGGTTTCGACGAACGCGGCGACCAGCGCCTCGTCGCTTTCATTCTCCAGGTCTGATCCGGGCATGTGCCGATTATGAAGGGGCCGGCGCAAATCCCCGCTTGGCGCGGCTAACCGGCTGCGAGCGGTTCGATCTCCCGAATCGCCACCGCGTAGGGGTTTTCCCCGGTCCCCTCTCCGGAGGTGAGGACGAGCTCGGTGATCCAGACCATCCAGTAGCGGTGGGAGCCGGAGGTCTCGAAGGTGTGCTCGGCCCCCGCCGACTCGGGCTCCCCGGGGTCGCTCCAGTTGCGGCCGTCGTCCGAGTAGCGGACGGAACCCTCCCAACCGCCGGTGACCGAGGTCACCCGCAGGCCGGACAGCTCCCTCTCGCTTCCGAGATCGACGAAGATTCCTACTCCGTCCTTCAGCCCGCCCAGATCGGGCCGGCTGTAGGACGACGTCGCCCAGGACGTGTCCGGGTCGCCGTCGACGGCGTCGCCCAACCGGCGCGTCGTCTCCTCGCCGTCGCCGGGCGGTGGGTCGTACGCCGCCGCCCGCGACACCTCGAGGGGCTCGGCCTGTTCGTTGGTCTGGGGACCGACGACGTTGCCGATGCCGGTGCGGATCGAAGGGATGGTGAACACCAGGGCCGCGGCGGCCGCGATTACCAGAACCGTCGGGAGCAGCCAGCGACCCTCGGTGTGGAGGAAGGAGTCGGCGCGGTGGCGGGGGGCAGCGAGGCGCGGCGGCTCGTCATCCGGGGCCGGGGAAGGGGCCTGCCGGGCCGGCGCCGCGTGGTGATCGGCCCGGGTCGGCTGCGAAGGCTGGGGGTGAGGGTTGACCCGTACCCGGGGGGCGGCGGGAGCAGCCTGCCTGGCTGCCGGCGGGCTGCCCGGCGCCAGCCGGCGCAGCGTCTTCTCCAGGCTCCGGGCGGTCTGGAACCGGGCGGCGGGGTCCTTTTGGATCGCGCCGATGATCGCAAGCTCGAGCTCCTCGGGAATCTCGGGGCGAAGGTCACGGGGGCCGGGCGTGACCGGCCGCCCGGTCTCCGGTGACCGCTCCCGGGCCGCAGCCGCCGGGGTGAGGCCCACCGCGCACTCGTACAGGATGGCGCCGAGCGAGTAGATGTCGGACCGGGCGTCCGGGGTGGCGCCCGATGCCAGCTCGGGCGGCGCGTAGGTGTTGCCGCTCGGTGATCCGGGGTCGGACAGGCGAGGGCTGGCCAGGGCGGCCTTGGCGATGGCAAAGTCCGAAACCTTGAGGTGCCCGGCCTCGGTGAACAGCACGTTTTCCGGGCGGATGTTGCCGTGGGCGACCCCCATCTTGTGTGCCGCCGCCAGCGCGGCGCAGATCTCGGCGCCGATCTCGGCCACGGTCGCCGGGGCCAGCGGCCCGGACGCCAGGCGCTCCCGGAGGCTGCCGCCGCCCAGGTACTCCATGACGATGAACGGCGCGCCGTTGTGCTCGCCGGTGTCGAATACCGAGACGATGTTGGCGTGGGTCAGCTTGGCGGCCGCCACCGCTTCCTTGCGGAAGAGCTTCTTGACCGCCGGGTCTGTCACCAGGTGGCTTCGAAGGATCTTGGCGGCGACCGGGCGGCCGAGCACCTCGTCCTCGCATCGCCAGAAGTCGGCGAGCGGCCCGCGGGTGATCCTGGACGTCAACCGGTAGCGGCCGCCCAGCTTGACCGGTGAGCGAGCGGCGTCCTCGGTAGGAGTCAGCGGCGCCGCTTGACGATTGTCGAGATCCAGCGCATCTCCTCCAAACTCATTGCTTTGCTGAGACCAGCGTAGAGCAAAAGGCCGGCAGTAGTGGCTGCCAATACCTGCAGCAACAGGCCGGAGATCGCGTCGGTGTCGACCAGCTGACCGGTCCCGAAGGCGGCCAGCCAGGCGCCGGCGCCGGTGACTGCGGCGGCGGACAACATCTTCAGGACTGCCGGCAGGTAGCCGGCTGCCGGGTGGGCGCCGATCCGGGAGGAGATCGCTCGAAGCGCCAGGGCCGACGCCACTGCGTAGGAGATGCCGTGGCCGGCAGCCAGGCCGGCGATCTGGCGCTGCGGGTCGTCGACGGTCGCCACCACCAGCAGGTTGATCCCGACGTTGACCGCGAAGCCGACCAGGTTGATCTTCATCGGCGTGCGGGTGTCGCCCAGGGCGTAGAAGCCGCGTAACAAAACGTAGAAGGTGGAGAAGAAGAAGATCCCGGGGGCCCAGGTGCGCAGAACCGTGGCGACCATCTCGGTCGACGCCTCGGTGGTGACTCCGTGCTCCAGCAGGAGCGCGACGATCTGGGGAGCGATCGCCAGGTAGCCGGCCACCGCCGGCAGGACGAAGTAGGCGACCCCCCGCAGACCGCGTCCCAGCTCGGCGGAGAACTCGCGGAGGTCCCCGGCAACCGCCTTCTCGGTCATGGCCGGGAAGATCGCGGTGGCGATCGAGACCGCCAGCAGACCGTGCGGCAGCTGGAAGAAGACGAAGGCGTACTGGTAGGAGGCGACGCCGCCGGTTACCCGCCCGGCCAGGATCAGCGCGATCCACAGGCCGACCATGTTCGTCGCCACGTAGCCCGCCATGAAGCCGGACATCTTGAGCAGGCGGCCGAAGCGAGGGTCGCGGATCCCGTCGCCCCGCTGCCACCGGAAGCCGAGCTTGCGCAGGAACAGGAACGGCAGCAGGCCCTGCACCGCCACCCCGGCGGTGGTTCCGATTCCGAGGATCAGGATGCCCCTGGTCGGGACCAGCTCGGGGGTTCGAAGCGACTCGGAGATCGTCGAGGCGAACCACAACAAGCCGCCGGTCACCACCAGGTTGTTGAGCGCCGGCACGAACATCGGCACCCCGAAGCGGCGGTGGGCGTTCAGGACCGCGGTCGTGATGTAGGACAGCCCGTAGAACAGGATCTGCGGAACGAACAGCTGCAGCAGGATCGTGCCGAGGGCCTGCTGCGCCTCCCGGCTCGAGTCGTCGGAGCCCAGCGTGTAGAGCTTGAAGATCGCCGGCGCCGCCACAACCACCAGCAGGCTGATGGCCGCGAGCAGCAGTGTGGTCGCCCGGGTTACCCGCCGGATGAACCGGAACGCCTCTTCCTGGCCGTCCTGCGCTTTGACCTCGATGTAGGCGCGAAGCAGGACCGACGAGAGGACCCCGCCGATGATCAGCTCGTGGATCATGTTCGGCGTGGTGTTGGCGAGGTTGTAGGTGTCGGCCAGCCGGCTCTCGGTTACCCCGAGAGCGTAGGTCGTCGCCGCCAGGCGGACGAGCCCGGTGGCCCGGCTGAGCGCGGTGCCGGCGGTGGCGATCGCCGCCCCGCGCCCGGACGCTTCGAGGCTGCGGCTCTCCTTCACCCGGCTGGGGACGGCTGTCCGGATGGAGGTAGGCGCTTTGCGGCCGGCTCCGGCGCGGTGCCGCCCGGCCGGGAGCCTTCGCCCGGGACCGTCTCACCGAGGAAGTCTTCGCCCGCGCCCTCACCGCCGGGTGCGGCCGCCGCCTCCTCGTCGGCAGCGTCCACGTCCGGGGCCGGCTCCGCCGGCTCGCCCGCTGCTGCGTCCGGGGTCTCCGCCGGCTGGGCAGCGTCGCCGGTCGAGGTTTCCGCCGGCTCCGGACCGGCTGCTTCTGAGGACGGAATTTCACCTTCGGTCTCCTCCGGCCGGCCGGGATCGGGTTCCTGCTCGACCTCCCGTTCCACGGCCGCCCGGTCTCCCCGTTGCTTCCGGCGCAGCCAGCCCACCGTCCACCAGGCGAGGATGAAGACTCCGGCGGCGGCGGTGATCGACAGCGCCACCACGTTGTAAGCGGTCGACCGAATCGTGAGCTGGCTATCGGAGATCAGCGTCCCGCTGGGCGTGAACAGGCGGACGTTGAGCGGGAAGGTGCCCGACGACTGGGTGATCGCTCTCACCTGGATCGTCCGG
>DATABX010000241.1:0-1569 GCA_036259335.1 Actinomycetota bacterium | reverse complement strand
GCCGCCGCCCGGCCCGCCCCCAGCCGCCGGACCAGCAGGTAGGTGAAAGCCTGGCAGAACAACAGCGTGAGCGCGACCTTCAGGCCGAGCGCGTACCAACCAGGCAGGAACAAAAACACCACGCTGAAGGGGGAGAGAATGCCCTTCAACGGGACGGTTCCCGAGGGCACCCCAGCTCCGGCGTTGGGGTCCCAGCTCGGCCACTCTCCTCGCCGGAGGTTGTTGAAGAAGGCCTGTGCCCAGGGAAACTCCTCGACCTGGTCAAGCTGTACCGGCGACGCGAGATCGGGGGGCCGCCCGATCGCGTCCCGGTAGGGGCTGCCGAGCTCGATCATGTCGACCGCCCCGTAGGTTCGCTGCCCGAGCAGGGCCTCGGGCATGAAGGCGAAGGTGATTGCAAGGAAGACCAGCGCCGGGAGCAGGACAACCCTCCACCGGCCCGCGGTCATAACGCGATGATAAGGCTTCAAAAACCGATTCCCGATGCGGTTAGCGGCGACGGAGAAGGCGCAGGAGGCGGCGCGGCAGGTTCGCCAACCCGGCCCTGGTGACCCAGAGGACGCCCTCGACGACTATGTCCCGGGACATCTTCGACTTGCCGGAGCTTCGCTCCCGGAAGACGATCGGCACCTCGGCCACCCGAAATCCGCGCCGCCAGCTGGAGAACGCCATCTCGATCTGGAACGAGTAACCCTGGGAGGAGACGCCGTCGAGATCCAGCGACTCGAGCACCTCCCGCCGGTAGCAGCGGAACCCGCTGGTCGAGTCCCTGATCGGAAAACCGAGCAGGACCATCGAGTAGAGGTTGGCGCACTGCGAGAGCAGGTGGCGGGGCCGCGACCACCCCTCCACGCCGCCGTTCTTCGTGTAGCGCGAGCCGATCACCAGGTCGGCCTCGGCGGAGGCGGCGATCAGCCGGGGCAGGTCGTCGGGGTCGTGGGAGAGGTCGGCGTCCATCTCGATCAGGCGGTCGAACCCCCGCTCCAGGCCGAGCTTGAAGCCTGCCACGTAGGCCTTGCCCAGACCCTGCTTCGAGGTTCGGTGGAGAACCTCGACCCGGCTGTCGGCCTCCGCCCGCTTGTCGGCGATGTCCCCGGTGCCGTCGGGCGATCCGTCGTCGATCACCAGCACGGAAAGAGTCGGGTGTGCAGCGAGCACCCGGTCGAGAAGCTGTTCGATGCCGTCCGCCTCGTTGAACGTAGGGACGAGTACGAGCACTTGCGGATCTACCGTAGCCAAATCGTCGAACCGCTCCAGATGTCGGTAAGCCTGCCGCTTTTTTCCCTTTGAGCGATTACCGAACTCGGATCCGGCCGCTCGAACGATGCTAGCTCAACTCCCTCGAAAGCCCCGTAAGAGCGTGCTCTTGAAGTATCGTGACACGCATGACGTTCGAAACCCCGGCGGCCAGCAGGCGGCGATCAAGGTTTGCCCTCGCGGCGCTGCTGGTGTGCCTTGCACTGCTGGCAGCCGCCTGCGGCGGCGGCAACGGGGACGACGGCGACGCCGACTCCGGCTCGGTTGCAGTCTCCTCCGACCCGGTCATCCTGCCGGCGGACACCCGCCCGA
>DATABX010000240.1:0-6856 GCA_036259335.1 Actinomycetota bacterium | reverse complement strand
GAGCCGGTGATCTGGATGATCGAGCCGCTCCGGACCCCGGAAATCTCGAAGGTCACCTCATTCGTCACGCCGTGCACCGTGAGATCGCCGGTGGCGGTAGCGGTGGCCTCGGTCTGCTGCGGGTCGATGCCACTCAGGTCGAGGGGCTCGGTCAGCTCGAAGGTGGCGGTAGGGTACCGGTCGACCTCCATGATCCGGCCTCGGAATTGGCCGTCTCGCCGCTCCTGGTCGCTGGTGACCGTGGTCATGTCGGCCTCGAAGCTGCCCTCGGTCAGCGAGTTGCCGTTGATCGTGAAGGTGCCGGTGATGTCCGAGGTGCGGCCGACTGCCTCGGCCTCCTGGCCGAACAGGATCTCCTGGACCCGGTAGCCGACCTGCGAACCCTCGGCAACGGCCCAGGTGCCCTCCAGGGTGACGTTGGGGTCGACCGATCCGACCACCTCCGGGGTGGTGTCCAGCCGCTCCGGGGCTTCTTCGCGGATGAAGTTGATGTACACGTACGACCCCAAAACTCCGAGCAGGCCCAGGCCCACCACCCCCACGAGTACCCACTTGATAACGGCCGCGCCGTTCGAAGACTTGCTCAATCGATTCTCCTTCCGTCGAATTACCCGCTGGATCTACCTTCAATGGAACCGCGGCCTGCTGAACCACCGCTGTGCGGCACCTTGGAACTACCTGTGAAAGGAAGTGCCGGACCGACTTCAAGCAGAGGAATCGGCTACCGATTTGGGGAGGCGGTTTGCCTTTGGATGCCTTTGTGGCGAGTATTGGGTTGTGAATCCTGCCCGACCAGTGCCTGCGGTGCACGACAAGCCTCCGGCGCCTCAGCTCTCGTCGGAGGATCTTCAGCGTTTCGAAGACGAAGCCCTGCCGCTGGCGAACGTGCTCTACGGAGGCGCCCTGCGCATGACCCGCAACCCGGCCGACGCTGCCGACCTGGTGCAGGAGACCTACCTTCGGGCCTTCCGTTCCTGGAACCAGTTCCAGGAGGGCACCAACCTCAAGGCCTGGCTGTACCGGATCCTGACCAACCTGTACATCAGCTCCTACCGGTCGAAGAAGCGGGAGCCGCAGATTGTCTCGACGAGCAGCGACTCGGGTGACTTCGACCTCTACGAGACCCTGGTCGACCAGAACAACGTGTCTGCGTCCGCCGAGTCGATCGTGCTGGATTCGCTGGGCGACGAGGACATCAAAAAGGCTCTCTCCGACCTGCCGGACGACTTCCGCATGGCGGTCTCGCTGGCCGACATCGACGGATTCTCGTACCGGGAGATAGCCGATATGCTGGACATCCCGATCGGCACCGTAATGTCCAGGCTGCACCGCGGAAGAAAAGCACTCCAAAAAGCGTTGTGGGGATTGGCCGAGCAGAGGGGCTTGGTCGGTCAGGGAGGCAAACCGAAGTGAACGACGATCATTGCCAGAAGCTTGTTGGATCCCTGTACCAGTTGCTTGACGGAGAGGTGACCGAGGACCAGGTCGAGTTCCTTCAAGAACACCTCGAGGAGTGCGGTCCCTGCCTGGAGCGGTTGGGCGTGGAGATGCACTTCACGCTGCTGGTTCGCAGCCGCTGCCGGGAAGAGGCCAACTGCCCGGACCAGGTGATCCTCGACATCAAAAGCGCACTGCAGGCGGAGATCAGAACCTCCTAGGAAACGCTACTCGGAGATCAGAGCCGCCAGCTCGAAGTGGTGGCCGTCCGGGGTCGACCACCGGCCTCCCCACCGAAAGCCCCACTTTTCGAAGATCGCCACCACCTGCGGGTCCATGTTCGGCCGGGCGCCCGGTGGGTTGTCCGCCACGTTGATGTCCACCGCCAGGCCCCAAGCGTGCATCGACAGCGGCTTGGAGCCGTCCCGCTGGATGAACCGGGGAGCGTAGCAGCCGCCGTACTGCCCGGGTTTGATCGATCCCGAGAGCCCGCTCGCCTCGATCTCGGCGAGGGCCGCTTCCAGCTGCGGCAGCATCACCCGGTGGCAGGTAACCTCGCCCAGCAGAGGAACGTTGCGTGAGGTGATGTGGTTCGCCACCCACCTCCGATCCTGGCTGATGGTGCCGTCGTCGTTGGTGACGAACCGGAAACTCCCGATCGCCCGCTGGGCCGGAGGCCCGGAGTAGAAGCTGCGGGCAGCCGACTCCTGCGTCCTCTCGAAGGTGACGCCCGGAACCGCCTGGGAGATGCCCTTCAGGACGTCGGCCGGCTTGGCGCCCTCCTCCAGCCCCACGAGCAACAGGGTCGGGTTGCCCAGACCCAGCGCCCTGGCCTGCTCGATCGACATCATGGCCCCCGCCAGGTTGGGGACGCCGCTGGAGGCCAAGCCGGCGATCCGCAGGACGTTGCGACCGGCCGGGCCCTTGGCGGCCAGCGTCTGCAGGGGCTTGCCGCCGAACATCTGGTACTGCTCGTGGGCGATCAACGTCTGCGACCGGTGAAGCCCCTCCCACACGAACTTCGCCTGGGCGGTGGAGTCCGGGGCCAGAGGGCGGAACTCCTCAGGATCGACTGCGGCGATGCTCACCTGGGCGTCGCCCCCGGGGACCTCGACGACGATGTTGGCCAGCAGCACCCGGGCGGTCGCTCTGACGCCCGGCACCGACCGCACCTGCTGGACCGCCTCGTCGGAAACGCCGTCGGGGAAGGTGGCTTTGAGGGCCGGCCGGACGGTCTCGACCTGGGCCGGCACCGGCTTCAAAAGCGGAGGTTCCGCTGGAGCGTCGTCGGCAGCGGAAAACGCCACCGCCGGGTTCCCCCGGTCGGAGTTCGTCCTGATCGCGACTACCGCCCCGGTGGCGGCGAGCAGGATCAGCGCCAGCACCAGGTGGGCCGCCTTCAATCGGTGGAGCCGCGAGAGGTCCACCGGATCTATTCCCGCAGCCTCACAGGGGTTGTCTCCCTGCGAAACCCGCCTCGGGGGTGTGCCAGAACGCCACCTCCGGCTCGGGGTCCTTCCAGCACAAAAGCACCTCCTGGCCGTCGATGATTGCGGGAAAGTCGATGAGGCCCTGCTCGATGTCCTTGATCGAGATGCTGTGGTCGTTGAACCACTCGAGCTCTTCGTCGAGCCGCAACGAGTGCTCGGTCCAGGCCGAACCCTTCGGGTCGCCGCCGTTGGAGTGCGAACGCAAAGCGACCGCCGCGCGGTGGCGGACGACCTCTTTATAGACCTCTCTCAGGGTCTGCAGATGCACCCGTACCTCTGGGAGCAATTCGTTCGCCGTAAGCTTGGTGTATCGGGTTATCCCGGTCACGCATCCATCTTACTGTCGGGACACGAGGAGACATGCAGACGCTCACCGAGCTGGTCAGGGACGAAACCGACCTCCGCATCAACGAGGTCGAGCACCTGGACCGCCTTCTCGCGTCGTGGCAGCTGCTCTCCGATCTTTCATTTGCCGACCTGTTGTTGTGGTGCCCGCTGAAGTCGGGAACCGGCTTCGTCTGCCTGGCTCAGATGCGGCCCTACACGACTCAGACGCTGTACCCGCACGACCTGGTGGGAAAAGTCCTGCGGCCGGAGGAACTGGCGGTCGTGGACCGGGTCCACCACGAGAACCGGAGCTGGCGCAGTGAGGAGCCGCTGATTCTCGACGGAGTGCCTATCCGGATCGAGGCCATCCCGGTCCCGGTCGCCGACCGGGTCTCCGCCGTGATGACGATTCACAGCGCTCCGTTCAAGAACCGCCGCCGGGGCGAGCTGGAGCAGAACTACCTGGAGTGTGCCGCAGTGCTGGGTCGGATGGTGGGGCAGGGCATCTTCCCGTTTCCCGGTGACGCCCTGGATCCCGAGCTGGCGCCCCGGGTGGGGGACGGGATGATCCGGTTGAACCTGCTCGGCAAGGTGATTTACGCCAGCCCGAACGCGGTCTCCGCCTACCGCCGGCTCGGTGTCGTGACCAACCTGCAGGGCGAGAAGCTCACCGAAATCGGCGTCGACGCCTCGGCGGCCACCACGGCGCTGCTGACCGGAGCGCCGGCGCAGATCGACGTCGAGGTAGGGTCCTCGGTCATGCTGCAGCGGGCGCTGCCCTTCCTGGAGGGCCGGGACCGCCGGATTACCGGCGCCCTGGTGCTGGTGCGGGACGTCACCCAGCTTCGATACCGGGAGCGCCAGCTCAAGAGGCAGCAGGCAGTGATCCGGGAGGTGCACCACCGGGTGAAAAACAACCTCCAGACCATCGCCAGCCTGCTGCGCCTGCAGGGCCGCCGGGTCCCGGTCGAGGCCCGCCGGGAGCTGGAGGAGGCCACCCGCCGCATCGCGGCCATCGCCCTGGTGCATGAGACCCTGTCCAAGGAGTCCGGCCAGAACGTCGACTTCGCCGGCGTCGGCGGCCGGCTGATCCGCATGGTCTCGGACGGGCTGCTTCACCCGGACAGCCGGATCACACTGCGGCTGGACGGGGACCCCGGCAAGCTGCACGCCGACCTCGCCACTCCGCTGGCGGTGGTGATGGTGGAGCTGCTGCAGAACGCGGTGGAGCATGCCTTCGACGAAGCCGGCGGGACCGTGTCGGTGTCGATGGAGCGGGCGGACGGCCGGCTCCAGATGAGGGTGGCGGACGACGGGAAGGGGTTACCGGAGGAGTTTCAGCCGGCGAACAGCGGACTGGGGCTTCAGATCGTGGTGGCTCTAGTGGAGAGCGAGCTGGGCGGGGAGTTTACCTGGGGGTCAGATGGTGGAGCGAGGTTCTGCGTCGATGTCCCCACTGAGCGTCCAGCCGGGCGTCTGCCGGCTCCTGGGGGCTAGGCCAGAAAAGGGTGGCGGCGTCCTGTGGCTACGCTCTTGCGCTCTTCCTCGGAAAGGCCGCCCCACACGCCCGACTCCTGATGGGTCTCGATGGCCCACTCGAGGCAGTCCTTCTTGACCGGACACGGCTGGCAGATGGCCTTGGCCTGCTCGATCTGGTCCAGAGCCGGACCAGTCGTGCCGATCGGAAAGAAGACGTCCGGATCGGGGATCTCCTTGCAATTGGCTCGCTGCCGCCAATCCGTCTCAGGAGACGCGCCGGGCTCAAGATAGAAGGTAATTTCTTTCATGGGGAGACCTGAAAGTTGTCATTTGTCATGGCTGGGGACAAGGGGAGAATATGACGGCGCTGTTAACTACGCAATACCCGGGGCGTCTTTTTCTCGTCTCCGTGCCCTCAGATCGGGCCTGAAATGGCCGAAAAAGAGCCGATTTCGGCGATTTCCGGCCTTCCTGCAGTTTTCGCTCCCATGCTGCCGACACTGACCGATAAGGCCTTCGACTCGCCCGAGCACCTGTTCGAGGTGAAGTGGGACGGGGTCCGGGTGCTCGCCTTTTGCGAGGGATCGTCGACCCGCCTGTACTCCAGAACCGGCCGCGAGGTCACCCACCAGTACCCCGAGTTCGACCAGCTGGCCGCCAGGCTGAACGTCCCGAATGCCGTCCTCGACGGGGAGATCGTGGCTCTCGACGCCAACTCCCGGCCGTCGTTCGAGCGGCTGCAGAGCCGCATCAACCTCTCCCGGCCCGGCGACATCGCCCGGGGCGTCAGCCAGATCGCTCTGGACCTGGTGCTGTTCGACGTGGTGTTCGACAGCGGCGAGTGGATCGGCAGCCGGCCGTTGACCGACCGGCTGGAGCGGCTGGAGACCAGCGTGGCGTTCGGCGAGCGGGTCCTGCGCTCCGAGCCGATCCCGCTCCACGGCATCGCCCTGTTCGAAGCGGCGAAGGCCAAGGGGCTGGAGGGCGTGGTCGCCAAGGCGATGCGCAGCCTCTACGTCCCCGGCCGCCGGACCCGGGACTGGCTGAAGGTCAAGGCGACCTACGACGTGGACGTGGTGGTCGGCGGCTACAGCGCCGGGCTCAACGCCCGCTCAGGCTCTCTGGGCGCCCTGCAGGTGGGCGTGTACGATCCCGAGGGCAGGCTCCGGTACCTCGGCTCGGTGGGGACCGGCTTCAAGGACCGGGACCTGCGTGAGGTCAAAGCGAAGCTGGACGACATCTCTTCGCCGGTGAGCCCGTTTTCCGACAAGCTGCCGGCCAGGGGCATGACCTGGGTCCGCCCCGAGCTGGTGGCACAGGTCGAGTACCGGGAGGTGACCAGCGGACTGCGGCTACGGGCGCCGTCGTTCAAGGGGCTGCGCTACGACAAGCGCCCGGAGGAGTGCACCCTGGAGCAGGTACGGCCCTAGGCCGACTTCTTGGCCTTGACCTTCTCCTTCTTTTCTTCCTTGTCCTTGCCCGCCGACTTGGCCTTGGTGGCCTCGACGCTGGCCTTCAGGGCCTCCATGAGGTCGAGGATCTGGGTGGGCTCCTTTGTCGGCTCGACGGCCACCTGCTGGCCCTCGATCTTGGCCTCCACCGCCGCCTCCAGCCGCTCGCGGTAGGTGTCGTGGAACTGGTCCGGCTGGAAGGTGTCGGACAGGTTCTCGATCAGGCTCTTGGCCATCGCCAGCTCCTGGGGGCGGATGTCGACGTTCTTGTCCAGCTCGGCGAAGTCCGGCTCCCGGATCTCGTCGGGCCAGTTCATCGTCTCCAGGATGAAGATCCCGTCGCGGACCCGAAGGGTCGCCAGCCGCTCCTTCTCCCGCAGCGTGATCTTGGCGATGCCGATGCGGCCTGACTCGTTCATCGCCTTCTCCAGCAGCTTGTACGCCTTCACGCCGGAAGGCTCGGGAGCGACGTAGTAGGGCTTCTGGAAGTAGACCGGGTCGATCTCCTCGAGCGGGACGAACGAGACGACGTCGATCGCCTTGATGCTGTCCGCCGGGATCGCCTCCATCTCCTCCTCGGTGAACACCACGTAGTTGCCCTTCTCGAACTCGTATCCCTTCACGATCTCGTCGTAGGGCACCTCCTCACCGCAGACGCTGCAGACGCGCTTG
>DATABX010000239.1:0-6809 GCA_036259335.1 Actinomycetota bacterium | reverse complement strand
ACCTCGACCTCGACCAGGACGTCGTCGCCCTGGCGGGTGAAGCCCTTCATCTGCTTGACCCGAAGCTGGACGTAGAGGTCTCCGGCCACGCCGCCCCGAGGCCCGGCCTCTCCCCGGCCGGTCACCCGCAGCTGCATGCCGTCCTCGACGCCGGCGGGAACCTCGACCTTGACCTCCTCCTCACGCTCGACCCGGCCCTCGCCCCGGCACTCGATGCAGGGGCTGAGGATCTTCTGCCCCAGGCCGCCGCACTCCGGGCAGGTCGAGGCGGTGACCACGTTTCCGAAGAAGCCCCGCTGCATGGTGCGCACCGTGCCCGACCCGTTGCAGCGCTCGCAGGTCGACGAGCTGGTGCCCGGCTCGGCCCCCTCGCCTCCGCACCGGCTGCACAGGCGAAGGCTGCGCACCGGGAAGCTCTTGGTGACCCCGGCGACGACCTCCTCCAGGGTGATCTCGAGCGCGATTACCAGGTCCCGTCCGCGTTGGGGACCGGTCCGGCGGTTGAAGCCGAACGGGTCGCCGCCGAAGAACGAGGCGAAGATGTCGAACGGATCGAAGCCGCCTCCGACGGTGCTCGCCGACCCAAACCGGTCGTAGGTGCTGCGCCGGTTGGGATCGGACAGGACCGCGTAAGCCTCGCCGAGCTCCTTGAACTTGGCCTCGGCCTCCGGGTCGTCGGGGTTGGCATCCGGGTGGCACTGCCGTGCCAGCTTGCGGTACGCCTTCTTCAGCTCGTCTTCGCCGGCGTCCCTGGATACCCCAAGGACTTCGTAATAGTCCCTCGGCATCTAGCCCGCGTTCTCCAGAAGATGGCTCAGCCGCCGGGCGACCGCCTCGACCGCCGCGATGGTGTGCGGGTAGTCCATGCGAGTCGGGCCGATCACGCCGATGCTGCCCTGGCGGTCGTCCCCGGCGCCGTAGGGAGCGAAGATCACCGTGCAGGCCCGCATCTGCTCGATCGGGACCTCCTGGCCGATGAACACCAGCACGGTCGCCGAGTCGGTGACCGCGGTCATCAGGCCGGACAGCACCCGGGGGTGCTCCAGGGCGTCGACGATCTCCTGCACGGTCTCCATGTCGGCAAAGTGCCGGGCGGACAGGATGTTGGCGGTGCCGCCCCGAAAGATCCGCTGGCTGGAGCCGGCCTCCATGACGTCGTCGATCTCGTCGGCGACCGCCTTCCAGTCGGCGGAGAGGTTCTCGGTGGCCAGGATGGCGGACGCCAGCTTGTCGAAGTCCAGGCCCTTGAGCGCGAGATTAAGGTCCCGAGCCAGGTCGTCCAGCTCATCCTCGGTCTTCTCGTCGGCAAACTCGACCACCCCCTGCTCGACCTCGCCGTTGCGAGCGACCAGCAGCATCGTCGCCCGGCGGCCGTCCCGCATGATCAGGTCCAGGCGGCGCAGCTGGTTGCGCCGGGAAGGCGGCGCCATGGCGATGCCGGCGGCCTCGGTGAGGGTCGACAGCACCTGCGACGTGGAGTCCAGCGTGTAGTCCAGCCCCCGGAACTCGGCGTCCAGCACCACGTCGATCGCCCGCCGGTCCTGGTCGGGGATCTCGGGCCAGGAGGTGCCGGGCCAGTTGTCGACGAACCAGCGGTAGCCGAGGTCGGTCGGAATCCGGCCGGCGGAGGTGTGCGGCTGGACGATGTAGCCGAGCTCCTCGAGCACCCCCATGTCGTTGCGGATGGTGGCGGCCGACACCTGCAGACGGTAGCGTTCGACCAGGGTCTTGGAGGCCACGGGCTGCCCGCTCTTCACGTACTCCCGGACGATAGCGCGCAGGATCGACGCCTTCCGTCGGTCGAGCGCCCTTCCTGCGGCGCCCGGCATGGGTGGATAGGTCAGCGACATTCGACTGCTCCTAAAACCTCACTTGTCGTTCAACTTGAGGGCCGCCATGAAAGCCTCCTGCGGCACCTCCACCGAACCGACGTGTTTCATCCGGGCCTTGCCCTGCTTCTGCTTCTCGAGGAGCTTGCGCTTGCGCGTGATGTCCCCTCCGTAGCACTTGGCGATCACGTCTTTTCGGTACGCCTTGATTGTCTCACGGGCAATTATTCTCGACCCGATCGAGGCCTGGATGGCAATGTCGAACTGCTGCCGGGGAATGAGCTCGCGCAGCTTCTCGGCCATCTTGCGCCCGTAGTAGTAGGCGTTGTCCTTGTGGATGATGGCGCTGAAGGCGTCGACCGGCGATCCGGCCAGCATGATCTCCACCTTCACCAGATTTCCGGCGGCGTAGCCGATGGGCTCGTAGTCGAGGGAGGCGTAGCCCTTGGTGCGCGACTTCAGCTGGTCGAAGAAGTCGACCATCATCTCGGCCAGCGGCAGCTGGTACTTGAGCTCCACCGACACCTTCGACAGGTGGCTGAGCGACTTCATCTCGCCCCGCCGGCTCTGGCACAGCTCCATGATCGTGCCGACGTAGGTGGCCGGGGTGATGATCATCACCGACGCCACCGGCTCCTGGATCTCCAGGTAGGCGCCGGGGTCGGGCATGGAGGCCGGGCTGTGAACCCACTCCTCCTCGCCGTTGTTGAGGATCACCTTGTAGGCGACCGAGGGCATGGTGACGAGCATGTCCAGGTCGAACTCGCGCTCCAGGCGCTCCCGGATGATGTCCATGTGGAGGAGGCCGAGGAACCCGCAGCGGAAGCCGAAGCCGAGCGCCGGCGAGTTCTCCGGCTCGAACACCAGGGCGGCGTCGTTCAGCTGCAGCTTCTCCAGCGACTCCCGCAGCTGCGGGTACTGGTCGGAGTTGGTGGTGTAGAGCCCGGCCCACACCATCGGCTTGGGCTCGCGGTAACCCGGGAGCGGATCGGACGCCGGGCGCTGAGCGTCGGTGATCGTGTCGCCGACCAGCGCCTCCCGGACGTTTTTCACTCCCGGGATCAGGTAGCCGACGTCGCCGGCCTCCAGCAGCTTGACCGGGGTCATGTCGGGGGCGAACACGCCGACCTCCTCGGTCTCGTGCAGGCTCCCGGTAGCCATCATCTTGATCTTCTGGCGGGCGGTGAGCGACCCGTCGACCACCCGGACGAACGAGACCACCCCCCGGTACGGATCGTAGGTGGAGTCGAAGATCAGCGCCCGGGCGCTGAGGTCGGGCTCGCCCTTGGGCGGCGGAATCCGGCGGACGATCTCCTCCAGCAGCTCGGGCACGCCTGAGCCGGTCTTGCCCGAGACCCTGAGGAACGAGTCGGCCGGCATGCCGATCAGGTTCTCGAGCTCCTCGGCCACCCGGTCGGGGTCGGCGGCGGGAAGGTCGATCTTGTTCAGCACCGGGATGATCTCCAGCCCGGCGTCGAGCGCCAGGTAGAGGTTGGCGAGGGTCTGCGCCTCGATGCCCTGGGCGGCGTCGACCAGCAGGATCACTCCGTCGCAGGCGGCCAGCGCCCGGGAGACCTCGTAGGAGAAGTCGACGTGGCCCGGGGTGTCGATCAGGTTCAGCTCGTAGACGTTGCCGTCCGAGGACGGGTAGTGGAGCCGGATCGCCTGGGCCTTGATGGTGATCCCCCGCTCGCGCTCCAGGTCCATCTTGTCCAGGTACTGGGCGCGCATGTCCCGGTCGGGCACGGCCTTGCACACCTGGAGGATGCGATCCGCCAGGGTGGACTTGCCGTGGTCGACGTGCGCGATCAGGCTGAATGCCCGGGTAAGTGAACGGTCTTTCATGTAATTTGAGGGTAGCAGGCTGCACCCGCGAAACGGCGGGGCGGTGTTCGCCGCACTCAAACAGGCGCCGCCGGGATGCTAAACTGCCTGGTAACCCACCTTATTCCAAAGGGACAATCACGCTCTTATGGCAAACATCAAGTCGCAGAAAAAGCGCATCCTGACCAACGAGAAGCGGCGGATCCGCAACAAGGAGAACCGCACCGCTCTCAAGACCTTCATCAAGCGGTTCAACACGGCGGTCGCGGGTGAGGACACCGAGCTGGCACGGACCGAGTACCTCAAGGCCGCCCGGGCGCTCGACAAGGCCGTCTCCAAGGGGATCCTTCACCGCAACAACGCGGCGAACAAGAAGTCCTCGATGGCCCGCCGCCTCAACAGCCTCTAACAAACCCCTCCGCAGGTAACGGTTCGCCAGCGCTTGCCGCTTTGGCGCGCCCGCCTAGCGCTTGCGGCAGATCGCGACGACCGTCCGCTCCAGCGTCAGCCCCTCGGGCTCCTCGCTGCTTTTGACCTTGAGGTCGGCTTCGGCAAACAGCTGGTACGCCTCCACTAGCGCCTCCAGCCCGAAGCCCCGGGCCTGGCGGACCAGCTTCTCGGCGCGCCACTCCGGAAGACCGAGCGTCTTGGCCGCCTGCTTGGGG
Source organism: Actinomycetota bacterium (assembly GCA_036259335.1). Classification (GTDB taxonomy): domain Bacteria; phylum Actinomycetota; class CADDZG01; order JAHWKV01; family JAHWKV01; genus JAJCYE01. The sequence goes on along the minus strand of DATABX010000239.1, from coordinate 2,491 downwards.
GAGGTCTCCGCGGCAACGAGCATCTGCCGGAAGTGCCGGGTGAGGCTCCAGAACAGCATGCTGGGCGCCTCCCCCTGGCCGATCAGGTAGTGCATCGCCTCCAGCGCCGCGGCCCCCTGCTTTTGGGCGACCGCGTCGATGAACCCGTAGAGCTTCACGTCGGCCCGTCCCCGGAACTGGCCGGCGACGTCCTTGACCGTCAGCCGGGTGCCCGGCGGCTTGGCCAGGCTCAACTCCTCGATCGCCTGTGATAGCGCCAGCCGCTGCTCCCCCACCGCGTCGATCAAAGCGTTCATCGCATCGCCCGGAATCTGCAGGCCCCTGGCGGCCACCTGCTGCTTGATCCACGCGAACAGGTCCTGGCGCCTGCCCTTTTCGACCTCGATGACGTGGCCCGACTTCCGGGCGGCCGATACCATCTGCGCCGGCATCTTGGACCCGACGAGGATCAGCGTGGCGTCGGGGACCGGGTTCTCCAGCGAGGCGATCAGCTTGCGCTGGGCGTCGGCCGGGAACTTCTCGACCTCCCGGACCACGATTGTGCGCCGGTCGTCGAACATCGAGGGGGTGGCGATCGCCTGGAGAACGTTGTCGATCTCATCCGCCGGACCGAACTGGTTCACCGACGACTCACTCAGGCCCTTGAGCAGCTTGTCGACCGCCACGTCGGTCAGATGGGGGTCGTCCCCGACCACCACATAAGAGGGCAGGTTCGGCTTGATCGAGGTCGTCATCGCCGAAATCCTAGTCCTTGGCGCCGACACCGGCGCGGCTGGCTATCATCAAGGGACCGCCGAGCCAGGAGGGGGCCGTGACCGAAGCCAACGACATTTGCCCGAGATGCGGGGCCGAGCTGCCGCCGTCCATCGCCGACGGCATCGGCGCCGGCGACACCGGCAACGGCCTGCGCAAGGTCGAGCACGAGGAGCGGGACTGCCCGTCCTGCGGGGTCGAGCTGAAGCGAGCGGTCGGAGGGGCCTGGTTCCTGGCCTCCGAGACCGAACTGGAGTAGCGGTTGATCCGGTTTGCCAACCAGGACGACCTCCCCTTCCTGAAGTGGATGCTCTACGAGGCGGCATACCCCGAGACCGGGGAGCGTCCACCCTTCGAGAAGGGGATCAGTGACCCCAACGTGGCGGTGTACCTCGACGGGTGGGTGCGGAAGGGCGACGCCGGACTCATCGTGGCCACCGACGCCGGCGGCCCGCTCGGCGCCGCCTGGTACCGGCTGTTTTCCGCCGAGGCCCCCGGCTACGGGTTTGTCGACGAGCAGACGCCCGAGCTGGTCATCGCCCTCGCCTACGAGGCCCGGGGCAAGGGCATCGGCACCCAGCTGCTGCGGGCGCTGATGACGCTGGCCCAAAAGCAGAAGCACAAGCAGATCAGCCTGTCGGTGGACCGGGCCAACGCCGGCGCCCACCGGCTGTACCAGCGGCTCGGGTTCACCGAGGTCGGCCCGGACGACCCCTTGACGATGGTGGCCGACCTGACGGCCCCGCTTCCGGCTCCCGGAAGCTAGCGGCTACTGGCCGAAGTTCGGGCCGGTCGGACGGATCTTTGACAGCAGCCGGGCTCGCCAGTCGTTCTCGCCCTCGAGCGCCACGCCGGCCTCGCCGCCGGTCATCGGGACGTACTCGCTGCCGAGCAACGTCCGCCAGGTGTCGGCTCGCACGACGCCGTCCGCCTCCAGGCCGCGAAACACCTGGAAGCGCCGGACGCTGATATCGGTGCGGGGGCCGAACACGCCGTCCACGGCGGGCAGAGTTCCCCGCACGTAGAGCTGCACCTGCACCGCCTTGACCGCCTCCCCCGAGTCCCCGTAGGCGACGTCGCCGACCAACGCCGTCCAGGTCTCGGGGCCGACCACGCCGTCCTCCACCAGTCCGTTGGCCGTCTGGAACTTCAGCACGTCGGCTTTGGTCTCCCTACCGAAGACGCCGTCCGGCGCCAGCGAAGCGCCGTGGAAGTTGAGGAGGTGCTGCAGGGTCCGGATCGCCTGATCCTGATCGTCACGCTTCTTGACCGGCCAGTCGTTGGGCATCTCGGCCTCCTGCCTGCATCGGTAGATGCCTATGTTCCACCTTGGGCCGTCCGGTGTCACGCGGGGGCGGGTCGGCAAAATGCTGGGCATGGTGTCGGTAGCGGTCATCCAGCCGGCGAGCTCACCCGGCCCCGGCCGTCTATCTCCAGGACCACGTCGTCCAACCGGTCGGTGCGCCGAATCTCGGCGCCGGCGTCCTCGAAAATCGCCAGCGCCTTCGGGCTCGGGTGGCCGTAGGTGTTTGGTCCCACCGAGACCGCCACCCACTCCGGGTCGACGGCTTCGACGAACTCCGGCAACAGCCGCCCCGAGCCGTGGTGGGGCGCCTTCATAACGGTGCAGTCGACCCGGCCGGCGTGACGGTCCAGCAGATCCTGCTGCCCGGCGTCCTCGATGTCGCCGGTGAACAGCACGCACTGGCCCGCCCAGTTCACCCGCAGGACGACCGAG
>DATABX010000238.1:0-4749 GCA_036259335.1 Actinomycetota bacterium | reverse complement strand
CGAGGAGTCGGTGCTCGACCCGCTCACGAACCGGTTGACCCGGTAGGCGTCCGGCCAGTCGGCCTCCACCGCGACCGCGTCGAACCCCTTCTCGTCGATCAGCCACCGGGTGATCCGTGCGCGCTCGGCGTAGAACTCGTGCGTCCCATGGGTGGCCTCACCGAGTAGTACGAACTGGGCGTCGCCGATGTCCGGCAGCGGAAGCTCGCTTCCGCGGGGCGCGGTTTTGATGTGGCCGCGGACGGCGTCCCGCTCGGAGGGCGGCGGGCCGGCGCTCCGGCCGGGCAACGACCCCCACGCGGCTGAGAGAAGCTCGCGCACCTGTTCGTCGGTGGTCTGGGTGAAGTCCTGGTACGACTGGCCGACTGCGTAGAACGGATGGGGAGTCGTTGCGCAGATCACGTCGTCGACCTCGGCGCGAAGAGCCTCGCAGGTGGCGGTGGGCGCCGACGGCACGGCGACGACTATCCGGGCCGGGTCGAGCTTGCGAAGGGCGCGAATTGCAGCCCGCATGCTGGAACCCGTCGCCAGCCCGTCGTCCACCAGGATCGGCGTTCTTCCCGCTACGTCGATTGCCGGGCGCCGGCCGCGATAAGCACTCTCCCGGCGCTGAAGCTCCTCGAACTCCCGGCGGGCTACCTCCTTGAGGACCTCGGAGGATATGTTCAGCCCGCGCACGACCTCCTGGTTCAGGACCACGACGCCGCCGCTGGCGATCGCTCCCATCGCCAGCTCCTCGCGCCCGGGAACGCCCAGCTTGCGTACCACGAAGATGTCCAGCGGCACACCGAGCGATCGGGCGACCTCGAACCCTACCGGGACGCCCCCGCGAGGCAACGCCAGGACGATCACGTCCTCGCGGCCCCGGTACTGCTCCATGTGGGAAGCGAGTAGCCTGCCCGCATCCGATCGGTTGCGAAACGAACGCTCCGCCATCGCTTGGAGTATTCCCAGCGGCACGCCGGTTGAACCCACGCCGTTACTTTGCGGCGGCCACCAGCGCCGGTCGGGTTGACTTTGGCCGCCGCTGGAAACAACTCCTCCATGCGTTACCTCGCGCTGGCCACCGACTACGACGGCACCCTTGCGGCCGATGGACGCGTCGACGGCAACACTCTCGACGCCCTGAGACGGCTTCGAGACTCCGGGCGCAGGCTGGTGCTGGTCACCGGCCGCCGGCTCGAGGAGCTCCTCGAGGTTTTCCCGCACGCGGAGCTGTTCGACTGGGTGGTCGCGGAGAACGGCGCCCTGCTCTACGAGCCTTCGACCAAGCAGGAGACGTCGCTCGGGAGCCCGCCCCCGCAGGAGTTCCTCGACCTGCTCGAACAGCGAAATGTTCCGGTTGCGACCGGTCGGGTGATCGCCGCCACCTGGGAGCCCCACGAGACCACGGTCCTGGAGGCGATCAAGCAGCTCGGCCTGGAGTTGCAGGTGATTTTCAACAAGGGGGCGGTCATGGTGCTGCCCCAGGGGCTGAACAAAGCGACCGGCCTGCGGGCCGCCCTGGGCAAGATGGGTCTGTCGCCCCACAACGTCGTGGGCGTCGGGGACGCCGAGAACGACCACGCCTTTTTGACCCTGTGCGAGTGCTCGGTCGCAGTGGGCAACGCCCTTGAGATGCTCAAACGGACTGCGACGATCGTTACCTCCGGCGAGCGGGGCGACGGCGTGGTCGAGGTGGTCGAGCGGCTGCTCTCCACGGATCTGGAGGAGGTCGCAGACGACCTGGCCCGGCGCAAGGTGCTTCTGGGCCACCGGGACGACGGGTCGGAGGTTCGGCTCGACCCGTACTCCACCAACATGCTGGTCGCCGGCTCCTCGGGTGCAGGCAAGTCGACGATCGTCGCGGGGCTGCTGGAGCGGCTGGCCGCGGACGGGTACCAGTTCTGCCTCATCGACCCGGAGGGTGACTACCTGGTCATGCCCGGCGCGGTGCGGTTGGGCGACCAGGATCACAAGGCCTCGTACTCCGAGATTGAGCAGGTGCTCGCCAACCCGGACCAGAGCGTGATCGTCAACCTCCTCGGTCTCCGCCTCCAGGACCGGCCCGCCTTCTTCCAGGGGCTGCTGACCCGGCTGATCGAACTGCGCGCCGCCAGCGGCCGTCCCCATTGGCTGGTGGTCGACGAAGCCCACCACCTGATGCCCGAGTCACTGGAGACCACCGGCGCGATCCTGCCCCGCGAGTTCGTTGGTCTGCTGCTGATCACCGTGCACCCGAACCTGATCTCGCGGGCGGCGGCGGGCCTGGTCTCGGCCGCCCTGGCCGCCGGCGAGTCCCCGTCGGACACGCTCGAGGGCTTCGCAGCGGCCGCGGGGCTGGAGAAGCCGAAGACCCCCGCCATCTCCCTGGAGACCGGGAAGGTGCTGGCGTGGTTCCCGGCGCTTGGAGCACCGTTCGTCGTCGGGATCGAGCCGCCGGCCACCGAGCACAACCGGCACCACCGCAAGTACGCCGAAGGAACCCTCGCCGAGGACGCCAGCTTCTACTTCCGGGGCCCTGAGGGCAAGCTGAACCTGAAGGCGGTGAACCTGGTGAGGTTCGTCGAGATCGCCGAAGGAGTCGACGACGATACCTGGCTCCACCACCTGCGAGCCGGCGACTACTCGCGGTGGTTCCGGGAGTCGATCAAAGATCCCGAACTGGCCGCCGAGGCGGAGGCGGTGGAGTCGGACGAGAGCTTGGAAGCCCGCGCCAGCCGGGAACGCCTGGCGAAGGCGGTGGAGGCTCGGTACACGGTGCCCGATGGGTCGCCGAGCGGCTCACTCCGTTAGCTAAGCGCCCTTCGCGGGTACCCATTGAGCAACAAAGTCAATACAAGACGAGAGGAGTGACATGTCCGATTCCACGTTCCGATGCGACGAGTGCGGCAGGGAGTTCCCTCATTCGCAGATGAAAGAGTTCTTCGACGAGGCCGGCAACCGTCTCGAGCTGTGCCCGGACGACCTGGATAAACGGATGAACGCCGCCGGGGTGGTTCGAGGAGGGCCCGGCGAGGAGAAGCAGGCGGCCGCCTACGCCGAGGACGGCCCCCGGGATGCACCGTACGGCGAGCGGGTGAGCCCCAGCTAGGGCCGGCCCCTACCCGAACTCCGCCGGCCTCCTGCTCGAAAGGGGCCGGCGGGGTGACTCAAGTGATACGGCCCTCCTCCGGACCGACGGTCCGGCCGGTAGTGGGCTCGTCGTCGATGGCCTCCTTCGCTTCCTCGGTCATACGCTCGTCGTGGTCGGACGGTGTGCCCGAGGCGTCCCTCTGGGGGATGATCGCCCCGGCCGGCGTCACCTCTTCGCCGCTTGCTTCGTCGGTGTTCATTTTCCTCTCCTTTCTCCAACCATCAGGCTCCCGCAGGCACCCCGTCGGGGAGCGACTCCAGCGCCTCCAACACCTCGTCGACCTCTATGGCCAGCAGGCCGGGGTCGGTCTCGGTTCCGTGCGGGTCCCCGGTGGAGCCCTTCCACAGGACCCGGTGCACCGGGCTGCCTTCCGGCGGGCCCCACAGGGCCGGAGAGGTTGGGCCGTAGAGCACTACCGACGGGGTGCCGAGCGCGGTTGCCAGATGCGCCATCCCGGTGTCCCCGCAGACCACTCTTCCGGCGCCTGCTACCTCCAGCGCCAACTGCTCGAGGTTGGTCTTCCCCGCCAGGACCTGCTCGGGGGGCAGGCCCGCCTCGCGGGCGACGGACAGGCACAGGTCTCGTTCCCCGGCGCTCCCGGTGACCAGTACCACGCGGCCGGCCGAAGTTTCGGAGCGAACAACCCGGGCCCACCTTTCCGCCGGCCAACGCCTTGCCTGGGAGGCGGCGCCGGGGTGCACGATCGTTGCCTCCGGGCGCGCCTGGATCCGCTCTTCGGGAACGGCCAGCTCCAGCCGCCGCGGGTCGCAGGCAATGTCGAGCTCCCGCAGCATCCGGCACCAGCGAGCCACCTCATGCTCCTCGTATCGCCACTCGGGCAGCCCCTCGGTTCGGGGCACTTCGGGGTGGTGGAAGGCCAGGAGCTGTTCCGGCTGGTCGGCCAGCAACAGGCGGTGGCTTTCCGGGCCGCGCCCGTGGAGGTTGACGGCGACGTCGACCGGCGCGTCCACCGCGGGCGGCACGTCGAGGCCTGGACACGAGGCCATCCCGTCCACGGTGCCGCTGAGCCGCACGAGCGGCGCCAGTGCCAGAGGGGCCGCCAGGATCCGGCGGTGTTCGGGAAACGCCTCGGCGAGCGCACGAAGCGCCGGGATCCCGGTCAAAAAGTCGCCCAACCCCAGCGCCCGCAGCACCAGCAGTACGGGGCGCTCAGCCGCCTCCACTGCCGGCCATCCTCCGGATCAGAGCGCTGGTTGAGCGGCCCTTGAGGTAGGGCACGATCGCGACCTGGCCTCCCCAGCTCTCCAGCAGCTGTTTTTCGGGGATTTCGGTGAGCGCGTAGTCCCCGCCCTTGACGAACACATCCGGTTTCAAAGCCTCCAGCGCCCGCTCCGGGGTGTCCTCGTCGAACACCACCACCGCGTCGACGCAGCCGAGGGCGGCCAGAACCGCCGCCCGCTCCTCCTCGCCGACCAGCGGCCGGTCCGGGCCCTTCAGCCGGGCGACCGAACGGTCGGAATTCAACGTGACGATCAGGCAGTCACCGAGCGCCCGGGCCGACTGCAGGGTTTGGATGTGGCCGGTGTGGAGCAGGTCGAAGCAGCCTCCGGTGGCAACCACGGTGCCTCCGGTCGCTTTGACCCGCCCCGCCATCCGCCTGGCGGCTTCCAGGC
>DATABX010000237.1:0-6898 GCA_036259335.1 Actinomycetota bacterium | reverse complement strand
CATCTGCTCGATCTGTTGAAGCGCTCGCTCCAGCGACTCGTCCCCCTCGGGCTGCCCGCCGATCTGCCGGCGGATCGCCTCCGCCAGGTCGTCCAGAGCGTCTCCCTCGAGAAACGAGACCAGGGGCACGTTCACCTTGAGGTCGGACTCGATCCGGTTGCGAAGCTCCACCGACATCAACGAGTCGATGCCCATCCGGTTGAGCGGCTGGCGGGAGTCGACGTCGGCCACCGAGAGCTGGAGCACCCGGGCGGTCTGCTCCCGGAGGTAGTCGTCCAGGATCCCGGCACGCTCGCCGGCCGGCGCCTGCTGGATCGCCGCCAGGATCCCGTCGCCCGGTTGCGGTGCGGGGGCGGGTTTGGCCTGCTCCGCGACCGGTGCCGGCGCCGGGGGCGACACCGGCGTGCCCGTCAACTCCGAGAACACCGGCATTGCCGCCATCTGCGGCCACGATTGGCGCAGCTGGTCGAGATCCAGGTTCATCGCCGCCACCTGCGGGCGGTCGCTGCCCAGCAGATGCAACAGGATCGAGATCCCCTGCTCGGGCGAGATGCCGGCGAGGCCGAAGTCTGCCGCCCGCTGTCCCCGGTTGGCCTGGGCCGCCGCCATCCCGAGCTCGGACCAGGGTCCCCAGTTGACGCTGAGGCCCGGCAGTCCCTCGGACCTGCGGAGTTGGGCCAGGGCGTCGACCCCGGCGTTGGCCGCGGTGTAGTTGCCCTGTCCGGGAGAGCCGAGCAGCGAAGCCAGCGAGGAGAACAGCACGAAGAAGTCCAGCGGGTCGCTCAGCGTGCCCCGGTGCAGGTTCCACGCGCCGCTCACCTTGGGCGCCAGCACCCGCTCCAGGCGCTCGGCGTCGAGCTGGACGAGGATGCCGTCGTCCAGCACGCCTGCGGCGTGGACCACCCCCCTCAACGGGGGAAGCTTGCGAACCTCCGCCAGCGCCCGGGCCACCTCGTCCTCGCGGGATACGTCCGCGGAGAAGATGTGAACCTTGACCCCCTGCGCCTCGAGCTGCTTGACGGTCGCCTCCGCCGGTGAGCCGGGCTCGGGCACCCCCTTCCTCTGTACGAGTGCCAGGTGCCGGGCGCCCCGAGCGGCGAGCGCCCGGGCAACCGCCGAGCCTAGGTCGCCGAGACCTCCGGTCAGCAGGTAGGTCGCATCCTCGAACAGAGCCGCCGGGGCCTGCTGGGCCAGCCGGGGGTTCTTCCGCAGCCGCGCCACGTAACGCGTGCCCCCGCGGTAGGCGACCTGGTCTTCGGACTGGCTGGAGAACATCTCGTCGACGAGCTGTCCCGCGGCCTGCACGGCCGGCGCCTGCGGGTCCAGGTCCACCAGGCCGCCCCACAACTGGGGCTGCTCCAGAGCCAGCGTGCGCCCGAGGCCCCAGAGTGCTGCCTGCGCGACCGCCACCGGGTTGTTGGTGTCCAGTGACTGAACGCCCTGGGTGCCGATCCAGATCCGGGTTTCCCAGCCCGAGCTCGACAGCGCCTGGGTGAGGTGCAGCAGGCTCGCGCACTCGTTGATCTGGTCCTGCTCCAGGGAGTGAAGGGTGGTGCGGTGCGGCGGGCGGGCGTCCAGGCCCCACAGGTGCAGGACGCCGGCGGGCGCTGGAAGGCCGGCGCCGGAGATCCGCTCGCACAGCTCGCTAAAGTCTGCCGGGTGCCTGGGGTCGACCTGGAAGCTGCGGGGCGCAAGCTGAGCGAAGCCGCTGCCGGGAGCTACAACCACCGCGGTGTCGCCGCGGGCCGCCAGCTGCTCGGCCACCGCCTTGCCGACCGACCGGCCGTCGGCCAGCACGATCCAGGTCTGCGGGTTGCCCGCAGACCCGTTGGGCGACCGCGCCGGCTCCGCCGGCTTGGGCTCCCAATGAATCTCGTACAGCCAGCCGGCAAGCTCGCCGAGCGACGACCGTTCGGCAACCGCCGGAACCAGGTCCTCGCGCTTCAGGACCTCCGGGTAGGGCACCGGCTCGGACAGCCGCTCCCGGTTGACCCTCAGGATCTCGTTGCGTGAGGAGAACCGGTCCTTCTGGATGGTGAACAGGCCGTAGGTCGCCAGGCGCTTGCGGAAGAGCTTGCCGAGGCCGTCGTAGCTGGCGAAGTGCTCCCGGACCGCTCCCGCGCTGCCCATCTTCTGCTCGATCAGGCTCAGGTTGCGCTCGGCGTCCGGGTCGTGGAGGAAGTTCGCCATCTCCTGCGACACGTCGACGCAGTCGACCACCCGCAGCTTGTACTGGGCCAGCAGCTCGCACCACTGGTCGAGCGTGGGGAAGAACGAGTTGGTTGCCTCGTGCCGGATCTCGGAGACCGTGTTGGCGATGAAGTCGGCGAGGACCACAAAGCCGCCGTCGTTCAGGTGGCGGTCGATGTGCGAGAACAGCTTGTGCTTGTCGTTGATGTAGTGGGCGACCTCGAAGCCCATGACCAGGTCGTACTGGCGGGGGAACTCGTCCTCCGCGCTGTCCCGGCGGTAGATCGACACCCGGTCCTGCACGCCTGCGTCCCGGGCCCGCCGGTTGCCCAGCTCCGCCTGCTTGGGCGACAGGGTGTAGCCGTCGCCCTTCAGGTGGGGGTGGCGCTCGGCCAGTTTGATCAGGTCGGTGCCGTAGCCGCAGCCGAAGTCCAGCATGGTGTTGATCGACTCGAAGTCGACGCCGCGAAACAGCACCTGCCGCATCTGTTCGTGAGCCTGTTGCGTCATCTCGCTGAACCGGCTGTCCTGCTCCATCCGGTAGAAGCTGAGCATCCACGAGAAGCCGGGAACCACCTCGAGGAACGGAGCGAAGGTCAGGCGCAGGAAGGCCTCGTCGGCCTCGGCGGTGTCGCTTACCCGGTCGTAGAAGCTGGCGATGACCTCCTCGCCGCCCTGGGCGTCGTTGGCCGGGGCGGCAAGCACCGGCGCTCCGGCGGAGGGCGGGCTGTGGAAGGCGTTGGTCGACAGCCAGTGGCGGCGGTGCTGCCACGGGTAGTTCGGCAGTCGGGCCGGCCGGGAGTCCGGCGAGAACAACCCGTCGAGCTGGACGCCGCAGCCTGCGACGTACAGGGCGCCCACCGCCTTCAACAGCTGGGAGGTCCCGTCCTGGCCCTGCCGCAGAGAGGACAGGATGCTGCCCTGCGAGTTCCTTGCCTTCAGGCACTGGGAGAGCGGAGCGCCGAGGACCGGGTGGGGTCCGACCTCCAGGAACACCTTGAAGTCGTCGGCGAGCAGCCGGTCGGCGGCGTCGATGAAGCGAACCGGCCTCCGGATGTTCTCTGCCCAGTGGTCGGGGCTCAGCTCCGGGCCCTCGACCGGAGTACCGGTGACCGTCGAGATCATCTCGATCGCCGCCTCGTTGGGGGCGATTCCCGCCAGCGAGGTACGCAGCTCATCCAGGAACGGCTCCATCTGGCGGGTGTGGAACGCGTAGTTGACTCCCAGGTCACGGCAGAAGGTGCCCTGCTTTTTGAAGGCCGCCACCAGCTCGGTCAGGGCTTCCGGCTCGCCGGCGACGACCGAGAGCGACGGGCCGTTCAACCCCGCAAGCTCCAGCCGCCCCTCATAGCCGGCGATCGCCTTCTCGGTCTCCGGGCCGGGGAGGCCCACGGCGGCCATCCGGCCGAGGCCGGTGGCCCGCTGCATGAGTCGGGAGCGGTGGTACATGATCTTCAGCGCGTCCTCCAGCGAGAAGATGCCTGCGGCGTAGGCGGCCGCCACCTCGCCGGCGCTGTGGCCGATCACCGCGTCCGGCCGGATTCCCCAGGAGTCGTAGAGGGCCAGCAGCCCGGCCTGCACGGCAAAGATCGCAGGCTGGGCTACGTCGGTGTCGTCGAGCCGCGACTCCTTCTTGCCGGCGCGGAGCTGCTCCAGAAGCGAGATCCCCGCCAGGCCGGCGAAGATCGCGTCGCACTCGGCGATCCTGGAGGCGAACACCGGCTCGGTCTCCAGCAGGTCGGCGGCCATGCCCGCCCACTGGGAGCCCTGGCCGCTGAACACCATCGCCAGCCGCTCCGGCAGCCCGGTCATGACCGGCGGATTGCCGAAGTCCTTGTCGCTCAGGGCGGCCAGCCGCTCGGAAAGCTCCGCCCGGGTCGATCCGGCGACCGCCACCCGGTAGGGGTGGTGGCTGCGGCGCACTCCGGCGGTGTAGCAGATGTCGGCCACCGGCACCCCGTCGGAGGCCTCGGACTCCAGGTACTCGCGGAAGGAGCCGACCACCTCCTTCAGCGCCGGGACGGTGCGGGCGGAGAGGACCAGCAGCTGCGGGCCTTCGGGGACCGATCGCTCCGGACGGGCGGGAGGATCCTCGACTATCACGTGGGTGTTGGTCCCGCTCAGGCCGAACGAGCTGACCCCGGCGTAACGCGGCTGGTCGCCGCGGGGCCAGGCCTGGTTCTCCAATGGCACGTAGAACGGGGTGTTCTCCAGCTTGATGCTGGGGTTCAGGCGCTCGATGTGGAGCTGGCGCGGGATCTTGTTGTGCTGCAGGCACAGCACCGCTTTCATCAGCCCGGCCACCCCGGCGGCCGCCTCGAGGTGGCCGACGTTGGCCTTCACCGAACCCAACGCGCAGCGGTTGCCGTCCGGACGAGGCTTTCCTACTACCTCGGTCAACGCCTCGACCTCGATCGGGTCGCCGATCGGGGTGCCGGTACCGTGGGCCTCGACGAACTCGACCCGGTCCGGGGCAACCCCGGCATCGGCCAGCGCCTTGCGGACCACCGCCATCTGCGCGGAGGCGTTGGAGGCGGAGAACCGGGTGCCGCGGCCGTCCTGGTTCATCGCGGTCCCCCGGATCACCGCCAGCACGTTGTCGCCGTCGGCGAGGGCGTCGCTCAACAGCTTCAGGACCACGAACCCGCAGCCCTCGCCGCGGCCGAACCCGTCGGCGGTGTCGGCAAAAGCCTTGGAGCGGCCGTCCGGCGCCAGCACCCCCCACTCGGAGAGGAACACCGTCATGTGCGGCGCCGCCATCACGTTGACCCCGCCGGCCAGGGCGGTGGTGCACTCACCGGCCCGCAGCGCCTGGCACGCCAGGTGCACCGCGGTCATCGACGACGAGCACGCGGTGTCGACCGCGGCGTTCGGGCCGTGGAAGTCGTAGAAGTAGGAGAGCCGGCCGCTGGCGATGCAGTGCCCGCTGCCCATGCCGGCGTGGCCGTTGAACCCCTCCAGGTCGGGCACCTGCAGGAACGAGTAGTCGTTGGTGGTGATTCCGGCGAACACTGCGGTGTCGGTGCCGGCCAGCCGGTCCGGCGCCAGGCCGGCGTTCTCGAAGGCCTCCCAGGAAACCTCGAGCAGAAGGCGCTGCTGCGGGTCCAGCCGGGCCGCCTCCCGCGGGGTTATCCCGAAGAACTGGGCGTCGAACTGGTCCACCTGGTCCAAGAACGCGCCGTAGCGGGTGGACATCTTGCCGGGGGCTGCGGGGTTGGGGTCGTAGTACTCGTCGATGTTCCACCGGTCGGCGGGGATCTCACGGACTGCGTCGACACCTTCGTCGAGCAGCTTCCAGAACTCCTCTGGGGACCGGGCTCCGGGGAAGCGGCATGACATCCCTATGATCGCCACGGGCTCGTGGCCGGGCTTAACCGTCACGGGGATCCTTTCCAACGCTCAGCATGGATTCTCGTCTCACTCCACTTTAGTGTCTGCGCCGATTCTGGACAGAGTGCAAGCCTTTTGATGTCTAAGAATTTTCGTTGCGGTTACGTGTCAGGCAGGTACTCGCGGGCGGGGAGGACGGGCCTGGAGCTGGGTTGCGATGTGATCGGCGATTTGAGCGATGGTAGGGAAGTTCCAGACCAGCGTGGACGGCAGGTCGATCTCCAGCCCCTGCTCGAGCTCAGAGGTCAACTCACCCGCCCGCAGGGAGTCGATTCCCAGCGAGCCGAGCGGCGTATCGGGTAGCACCTCGCTCTCCTCGGCCCCCGTCACCGAGGCCACCTGACGGCGCAGCAGCCCGATCAGCCGGCGGCGCATCTCGGCCGGCCGCAGCCCCTCCAAATCGGTGCCGGTCACTCTGGGCCCGGGGCTGGCCGGCGCCTCGCCGCCGTGCCGGAGGTCGCTCCTCCACAGCACTTCCAACGAACCGTCGAGAAGCCCCTGCCGGCAGGCGCGCCGCTGGATCTTGCCGCTAGAGGTCATCGGCACCCCTCCGGGATGGATCAGCACCACCAGGGCGACCTCGATGTCGAACTCCTCGCTGACCGCCCGGCGGAGCGATCCGGCAGCCGACTCGAGCTCGTCCTCGCCTGCTTTCCGGAAGCTTCGCTCGACCTCCTGCGCCACGACCAGGCGCTCCTCGCCGGAGTCGCCCTCGATCGAAAACGCGGCCACCCGCCCCGTCCGGAACGCCGGGGACGCCTTCTCGGCGACCCACTCGATGTCCTGCGGGTAGTAGTTGCCGCCGCGGATGATGATCAGGTCCTTCAGCCGCCCGGCGATGAACAGGTCGCCCTCTTGAACGAAGCCCAGGTCTCCGGTGCGCATGAACGGTCCGCCGCCGTCCTCGGTGAAGGCCCGGAAGGTCTCCTCGGTCTCGGCCGGCCGCTCCCAGTACCCGGCGGGCAGGGTGGGGCCGCCCACCCAGATTTCGCCGACCCCGTCCGGCGGGCAGCGCCGGAAGCTCGCCGGATCCACGATCGCCACCTCGGTCTGCATCCGGGTGTGGCCACACCCGACCACCGACCGGGCCTTGGGCTCGCCGGCGCCGACCAGCGACACCCTTCCTCGCTCCAGCTCCGGCCCGTCTACGTGGCGAATGATCGGGGCCACGCCCTTGTCGCCGCCGGTGACCATCAGGGTCGCCTCCGCCAACCCGTAGGCGGGCATGAAGGTCTCGCGGCGGAAGCCGCACGGGGAGAAGTACTCGGTGAACTGGTCCAACGTCTCGGCTCGCACCGGCTCGGCGCCCGAGCACGCC
>DATABX010000236.1:0-2051 GCA_036259335.1 Actinomycetota bacterium | reverse complement strand
GGTGGCCGAATCGGTGGCGATCTTGGGCGGGTCCAGGGAGCCTGGATCGGTCACGGCCACCCGGAGGTCGAACTCCGCCGCGGGGGCGTTCTCGGGCTCCTGAGTTCCCCCGTTACCGCCACAGGCGGCCGCCACCAGGGTCAGCGACAGCAGAAGGGTCAGGGGCCGGAGGAACGACAGGTGCACTTTCGGAGCGTAACAGCCCCCGGCCGCGGAGTCGCGCAATTGGCCCGACGCGGTGTGCTACTCCCCTGCCGCCAGCGCGTGGCGGAGCACCGGCTCGCCCAGCGAGTCGAGGGTCTGTTCGCCCTCGAACTCCACGCCGTCCGGATTGATCATCCAGTGGCTCACCGAGGTCCACAGCGGGATCGCCGGCATCTGGTTGCACAGGGCGTTCTCCGCCTGGACGTAGAAGCGCTCGATCTCGTCCTGGTCGGTAGCGGTGCGGGCGCTGTCGATCCGAGCGTCGAAAGTCGGGTCCGAGAAGCCGAGGACGTTCTTGTCCGAGCCGGTGCGGAACAGGTCGGCCAGGAACTGGTCGGGCAGTGGCAGATCGATGCTCGTCGACATGATCCACACCGCCGGTGCCCCCTCCCGGGACTTGAACGAGGCCACGATGTCCTCGCCCTCCAGGGCTTGAGGCTCGAGGGTCAAGCCCAGCACTTCGGTGACCTGAAGCTGCAGCGCTTCGGCCACCAGGCGTCCCGTCGTGGCGGGGTCGTAGATCAGCGGCAGTTCGAACGAGCCGGCATTCACCCCCGACGCCCGCAGCAGCTGGGTGGCACGCTCGGGGTCGGCAATCCGGCGGGCCACCCCCTCGCAAGCCGACTCCACCCCCGGGCCGTAGTCGCCCGGCAGCCAGCGGGTGGCGGGGCGGCGCTGGTCGCCGTAGGCAGCGTCGATGATCACCAGCCGGTCGATGGCCAGGGAGACCGCGTGGCGGAACCGCGGGTCGGCGGTGGCCGGGTTGGCGGGGTCGAAGGCGAGAAAGGTTATCTGCGGGGTGGCGCCGCTGGTGTACCCGGCGCCGGACACCTGCGCCTCGGCAAGCCGGCTGTCGGGCACCGGAGCCATGTCGACCTGCCCGTCCTTGTACGCCTGGTAGGCGTCCTCGGGGCTTTGGAAGGCCCGAACCAGGATGCGCTCCGCCAGGCCGCTCCCGTTGTCGAGGTACGCCTGGTTGCGGCTGACGCTATCAGTGCTGCGGACCAGGCGCAGGTCGCCCTCCTCCAGGCCGGCCTCCACCTGGTAGGGCCCGGCACAGACGGGTGTCTCCGGGCCCTCCAGCTCGTCGGTCAGCGACTCCAGCGAAACCGGCAGGAGCGCCGGGTGGGCCAGCACGGTGGGAAAGTCCGAGTACGGCTCGGAAAGTCGGATCTCGAGGCTCCGTTCGTCGACCGGCCGCACTCCGCTGAGGTGGGTGGCGGTGCCGGCCTGGACCTCGGCGAAGCCCTCGACCTTCGAGATCAGGCTGCTCCACGGGCTGCTGGTCGAGGGCCTGGCCACGCGGGAGAGGGCTTCACGGACTGCCGCCCCCGTTACCGGCGTGCCGTCCTGGAAGGTCATCTCCGGCCGGAGCGCCAGCGTGAGCTTGCGGGCGCCCTCCTCCAGGGTCCATCCCTCCGCCAGGGCCGGCTTCGGCTCACCCGACTCCGGGTCGAGCCCGACCAGGCCGTCGCACGCGGTGCGCAGGATGGTCAGGGCGGAGGAGCCGGACGCCCGGGGCGGGTCGAGGGTTCCTATCTGGGAGAGGCCGACCACAATAGACCCGCCCCCGCCGCCCCCCGGGTCACCCCCGATACCGAGGCGGCTACACGCGCCGAGTAGGGCCGTGCACAGACATAGGGATGCTACGAGCCGGGTCCTGGCCCTCAATCCATCAGGAAGACGAGTGCAAACGTGGTGATGGTGAACAGCAGCGCAGTGGCGATGGTCAGCCGGTCCAGGTTCTTCTCGACCACGGTGGAACCGCTCAGGCCGC
The DNA here is from genome assembly GCA_036259335.1 of Actinomycetota bacterium. Lineage (GTDB taxonomy): Bacteria > Actinomycetota > CADDZG01 > JAHWKV01 > JAHWKV01 > JAJCYE01. The sequence continues at coordinate 70 of DATABX010000236.1, read as the reverse complement.
CGCCCACTCCCCCGCCGAACATCTCGGAGAGCCCTCCGCCCCGCCCGGCGTGCAGGAGCACGAACAGGAT
>DATABX010000235.1:0-1665 GCA_036259335.1 Actinomycetota bacterium | reverse complement strand
CACGGCAAGCGGCAAGAGCCTGTGCTTCAACCTGCCGGCGATCGAGAGCATCCTGGCCGACCGCCGGACCCGGGCGCTCTACCTCTACCCGACCAAGGCTCTGGCCCAGGACCAGCTTAGGGCGCTCCGCAGCTTCGGCCTCACCGAGGTCCTCCCGGCGACCTACGACGGCGACACGCCGGGCGACGAGCGGTCCTCGGTGCGGCGCTACGCCAACATCGTGCTGACCAACCCGGACATGCTTCATTTCGGCATCCTGCCCTCCCACCAGCGCTGGGCCGACTTCCTGGCCAACCTGAGGTACGTGGTGATCGACGAGGGCCACTTCTGCAAGGGCGTCTTCAGCTCGCACGTGGGTTGTATCCTCCGGCGGCTCCGGCGGATGGCGGCGTTCTACGGCGCCGACCCGTTGTTCATCCTCACCTCGGCGACGATCCCCAACCCCGGCGGGCTGGCGGAGCGGCTGGTAGGCGTGCCGTTCACCGAGGTGACCGAGGACGGCGCTCCCCGGGGCGAGCGGCTGTTCGCCTTCTGGAACCCGCCGTTCCTGGACGAGCCCACCGCCACCCGATCGTCGGCCAACTGGGAGAGCGCCCGGCTGATGGCGGCGTTCGCCAACCGCCACATCAAAACCATCGCCTTCGCCAAGTCCCGTAAGGCGGCGGAGCTGGTGGCCAAGTACGCCAAGACCATGGCCGCCGGCCCCGAGGTGGGTAGCCGGATCACCGCCTACCGCGCCGGTTACCTCGCCGCCGAGCGCCGGGTCATCGAGCAGAAGCTGTTCTCGGGGGAGCTGCTGGGCGTGGCGGCGACCTCGGCGCTGGAGCTCGGCATCGACGTCGGAGGCCTGGACGCGGTGGTGCTGAACGGGTTCCCGGGCACCGTGGCCCAGGTTTGGCAGCAGGCCGGGCGCGCCGGGCGGTCGACCACCGCGTCGGTGGCGGTGCTGGTGGGGCGGGACGACCCGCTGGACCAGTACTACGTCGCCCACCCCGAGCTGATGTTGACCAGGCCGTTCGAGATGGCGCTGGTGGACACCACCAACCCCAACATCCTCCAGCCGCACCTGTCGTGTGCGGCGTACGAGAAGCCGATCACGCCCGAGGACGTCACCCGGTTCTTCGGCGAAGAGGCGCTCCGGCAGGCCGAGCAGATGTCGTTCGACGGGACCCTCGCCCTCAAAAAGGCGAAAGGGGTGGCCCGGTACCACTACCGGGGGCCGAACGCACCGGGCCTCGAGCTGGACCTGCGGTCGATGGGGGTGGAGTGGTCCATCGTCGAGCAGCAGACCGGCGCCCTGCTCGGCACGGTGGACGGCGGCAAGGCGTTCTCGCAGATCCACCCCGGAGCGGTCTACCTGCACCAGGGCGACAACTGGGAGGTGTCGGAGCTGGACCTGCAGAACCACGTGGCGCTGGTCGAGCCGGCGCGGGGGCGCTACTACACCCAGTCGCGGGAGACCTCCGACATCCGGGTGCTGGAGACGCTGGAGAACAAAATGGTCGGCCGGGCCGAGTTCTACCTGGGCCGGGTCGAGGTGACCAACCGGGTGGTGGCGTTCGCCCGCCGGGACATCGCCTCCGGGGAGACCCTGGCGGTGGTGGACCTGGACCTGCCCGAGACGGTGCTGTCGACGGTGGCCGTGTGGTACACCGTGGAGCACCC
>DATABX010000234.1:0-10752 GCA_036259335.1 Actinomycetota bacterium | reverse complement strand
CCCGAACAGCACGGCGTAAGCGGTCATCGCCGGCCGCATCGCCGGCGGGAGGTCTGCCACCTGCGAGTTCGGCCGGCGTCCCCGCTCGGCCCGGAGGAAAAGCACCAGCGCGGCCGGCGGGCTCAAGACGTAGACCACCAGCCAGGCCCAGGCGACGGGGTGCGACCAGTTGAAGACCTCGAGGTGCAGCAGGGTTGCGACCAGCTGCCCCGCTCCGAAGACGATGATCGACGGCAACGTCACCCGCGCTGCCGCCCACCGGTTGAGCCGGATGGCCCAGAAGCTGCCGATCCCGGCGAGGTACGACGACCCCATGAACACCGGGGTCAGCGGGTGGCCTATCGTCCAGGCGAAGTAGGTCTCGGTATCGTAGGGGAACAGAAACAGGATCGGCCCGGCCACCACCGCCAGCCCCCCGGCCGAGGCCAGCAGTGCCTTCATGGGCAGCGAAAGGGGTTGCGCGCCGTTCATCCGCTCCCCCGACGGTTGGCCGCCAGCCGCACTCGAAGCAGGATCACGGTGGCCACGAGGGCTGCGAGCAGGTAGGTGCCCAGGTAGACGAGGCCGCCGGGGCGGGCGCCGAAGTCGAAGAGCTCGATGTGGACCAGGGCCGGGATGGTGATCACCACGCTGCCCACGACCGCGGCCGGCAGCAGCGCGAGGATCGGGGCGAGCGTCCTGCTGAAGACCAACGGGGCCACCGCGATCGCCAGGGCCAGGTAGAACGCTCCGAACGACCGCCCGGTCACCGGGCTCAGCACGCCGGGCCAGATGTTGCCCCCCTGCGAGATCCCGAACAGCAGCCGGATGCCGAAAAACGCGGAGAACAAAACGAACACCGCCGAGACGACCCGGAGGGCCAACGGCGTTGGGGTCCCCCCGGACGCCGGCTCACCCCGGTCCCTCGACCACTCGTAGACCCACCACAGGCCGGCCAGGGTCACCGCCGCGACCGCAAGCAGGTAGCCGGCGCCCGGCTGCCCCCGGACCTCGAGGTCGCCGCTGGATACCAGCAGCACCGCGGACTGCAGGATCCCGAAGACCCCGAGGAACAGCAGGCCCGGATATGCGGTGGACCAGGCACCGAGGCGTGCCGACCGCCATGCGACAAACGCTCCGCCCAGGAACCAGGCGCCGATCGTCATCGTGACGAAGGGGGTGACCGTCCAGGCGAAGTTGCGGCCCGCCCGGTCGGGGAACAGGTAGAGGGCGGCGCCCAGCACACCGAACGCGGCGGCGATCCAGTAAGCGACCCTTCGGGAGGTGCCCGGCATCATTTTTACCCGGCGCAATCCTAGTTTTTAGTTGCACCACCCTCAATACCCGGCGCGGGCTCGGCCGGTTCCAACCGGTCAGCTCGGGCGGCGGAGCGGCAGCATGGACCGGCGTTCCCAGGCGTCGGGTGAAGCCACCAGCTCGGCGACCCGCGGAGGAAGGTCACCCGACAGCACATCGGCGAGGGTGACCGTCTCCAGGACCATTCGGAGGGCCGCCCGAACCGCGACCCAGACCTCCTGCAGTTTTGCCGCCGGGCCCTCGTACACCGTGTCCTCCGGGCGCTCGCCCCGCACTGCCGCCAGGGGGCCGTCGAGGATCCGGAAGATGTCGGCCAGCGCGATCTCGTCGGGGGGCCGGGCCAGGCGGTAACCGCCTTCCGAGCCTCGCTGGCTGATCACAAAGCCGCCCCTCCGGAGTTCCACCAGGGTGTTGTTCACGAACTTGACCGGCAGGCCCTGGGCGTTGGCGAGCATCTCGCCGGTCATCGGCGTTCCGCCCGGCTCGGCGGCCAGCGTGAGCAGGACCCGAACCGCATAGTCGACCTTTGCCGAGATGTACACGCCCCCATCGTCTCCCAGAAAGGGGTTGACCGCACTCCACTATCTCCACTAAATTCATGGATATGGATGAGTTGCTTATCGTCTTCCTCGCCGGATTTTTTGCGTCGTTCGTCGATGGCGCCCTCGGGATGGGTTTTGGCCCCGCCTCGTCGAGCATCCTCCTCGGGACGGGGCTCTCACCCGCCGCCGTCTCGACCACGGTCAACCTGGCGAAGGTGGCAACCGGCATGAGCTCGGCAGTCTCGCACTGGAGGTTCCAGAACATCGACCGCCGGCTGGTGCGGCGGCTGGCCGTTCCGGGCTGCATCGGCGCCTTGATCGGGGTGACGGTGCTGGCCAGCGTGGACGGCGAACAGTTGAAGCCGGTACTTACCGTGGTCCTGCTGGTGATGGCCGCACGGATCCTGCTGCGGTTCAGCCGGCCGCTCCCGGTCAAAAGCGAAGATCACGAACCGGCCAAAGGCCAGCGGGTCGAGTACGACGAACGCGGTACCGTGCTCGCAGCCACGGCGGGAGGCGTGACCAACGGCCTGGTCGGAGCCTGGGGGCCCGTGGTGACGACGTTTTTGCTCCAGAAGGGCGTCACGCCCAGGTATGCGGTCGGGTCGGTCAACACCGCCGAGGTCGCAGTCGCCCTTGTCGCCTCCGGCTCGCTCCTGGCATCGGTCGGTGGCGGAGGGGTGAACCCGGCCATCGTCGCTGCGATGCTGGCCGGCGGAATCCTGGCCGCCCCGGTGGCGGCCTGGGCGGTTCGGTTTATCCCGGCGCGCGGCCTCGGCGTTGCGGTTGGGGGCCTGCTCTTTGTCACCAACATCCGTCAGCTCAGCGAGTCGCTGGGTCTTGGCGGCATCCGTTGGGCGGCCTACGGCCTGGTGTTCGTCGCCTGCGGCTTCGCCGCCATGGGGCCGCGGTTGGCCCTGCGCCGCGCTGCGGCGGCGGCTGCCGGCTAACCGGCGAGGCACCGGTTAGGGCACCGGTACCCGGGGTAAGTCCAGCACCCCGAAACCCCGGACCGAACGAGGGACATGGCCGAAGGCCACACGATCCACCGGCTGGCGCAGAACCTCAAAGAGTTGATCGGCCCGCCGCTCAGCGCTTCTTCGCCTCAGGGCCGGTTTACCGACGCCAAGCTGATCGACGGTCTTCGCCTGGAGGGCACCGACGCCTACGGCAAACACCTGCTCCTGCAATTCGAGCCGGCCACGCTGCACGTCCACCTGGGGATGGCGGGGAAGTGGCTCCGTGTGGCGCCGCCCGCCGAGGCCCGGCCCCAGGTCCGGCTGCGGCTGGCGACGAGCGGCCTGGCCTGGGACCTGATCGCTCCGACGATCTGCGAGCTGGCCGACGATGCGGCGGTTGCGGCACTCGTCGCCCGCCTGGGACCGGACCCCCTCCGGGACGACGCCGATCCGGGGCGGGTCTACAGCCGGCTGCAGCGCTATCCCGGTCCGATCGGAGCCGCCCTGCTCGACCAGTCGGTGATCGCCGGCGTCGGCAACGTCTACCGGGCCGAGGTGCTGTTTGTGATGGGCATCCACCCAACCCGGCCGGCGGCGTCGCTCACCCGGGAAGAGTTCGAGGGCCTGTGGAGCCGGCTGCAGTCGATGATGAGACTGGGCGTCGAGGAGGGGCGGATCATCACCGTCGACCACCCGCCCGGACCCGATCGGCTGGCGCTGCCGGAATCGGAAGCCCGCTGGATCTACAAACAGCAGGTCTGCCGGAGGTGCGGCGCCCCGGTCGACAGGTTTCGGATAGGCAGCCGCACCGCGTACGCCTGCCCGGCGGAACAGCGCTGATGCAGACCTTTCTCCCCTACCCGGAGTTCGACCGGACTGCGCAGGTCCTCGACGACCGGCGGCTGGGCAAGCAGCGGGTGGAGGTGCTGCAGATCCTCATGGCGTTGACCCGGGAGCGCTACGGATGGAAGAACCACCCCGCAGTCCTGATGTGGGCCGGTTACGAGGAGGCGTTGGGAGCCTACGGCCTGACGGTGTGCCATCAGTGGACGAAGCGCGGCCGCGCCGACACCTGCGACCCCAAGATCCGGGCGGAGTTGAAGGACCTGGGCATCACGGAGCCCCGCAGCCAGGCCGAACTGGCGGCCACGGGCGGGCTTCCTCCCTGGCTGGGGGACGAGTCGGTGCACCGGAGCCATCGGGCGGCCCTGCTTCGCAAGGACCCCGAGTGGTACGGCGAGCGCTTCGCCGACTCTCCAGACGACGCCGACTACGTCTGGCCGGTTCGGGTGCGCCGATCGGGCTGACAGTGCGGGCACCAGTAGGTGAAGCGCTCCACCATCGGGTCGCCCTGCATGCCGGTGGCTATCCGGCTGCCGCACCGCCGGCAGGGCTGGCCGCCGCGGGAGAACACCCAACGCCTCTCCCCCGGGGCGGTGTTGCCGGTGGTCGACTGGGCCCAGTGGTCGCAGCTCAGCCGGAGAAGTTTCTGGGCCAGCGTGACGACCCCCGCCAGATCCTTCACCTGGTTCACCGGAGTCCACGGGTGCAGGCCCTTGAGGAACAGGGTCTCGTTCTTGTAGATGTTGCCGATCCCGGCAAGCTTGGTCTGATCCAGGAGCGCTTCCCCGATAGCCAGCTCCGGTTCGGCGTTGATGCGGGCGAGCGCCTCCTGGAGATTCCAGTCCGGACCGAGCAGGTCCGGTCCCAGGTGTCCCACCGCGCGATGCTCCTCGGCGGTCGGCAGCAGCTCGACTATCGCCAGGCGATAGCCGACCGCGGTCCAGTCGGCGTTGCGCAGAATCGCGCGGATCTCGTGCGCCGGTCCACCCCGCCACCGGGTCTCCGGCTTGTACAGGTGCCAGGTGCCCTCCATCTTGAAGTGGGTGTGCAGGGTGATCCCGGCATCGGTCCGGGTGAGCATGTGTTTGCCGCGGGGGACCACCTCGGTGACCGTCTGGCCCGACAGGTCGGCGGTGGCGTGCTGGGGAACCCGGAAGTCGGTGGAGGTCAGGACCCGGCCGGCGAGCGCCTTGTGCATGGAGCGGGACGCCCGGAAGACGGTGTCGCCCTCAGGCACCGGATGCCGCCCGCCCAGTCATGAAACCAATATGCCAGCAGTGGCGCCGGCAGTGGCTCAGCTGGGCGGCGACGTGGGCTTGTCCTGCTCCTGCTCCGGGTGGTGTCCCGGCTGGTTCTCCTCGGGCACCTTGCCGAAGCCCGGCTCCTTCTCAGACCTCGACTCGTCGGCCCGAATCTCCGCGCTGTTCTGGTCGGTCGCCCCCAGGCGGTTGCGTGCGAGCTCCGGCTGTTGTGGTTTGGTCATGGTCTGGTGATTCCCCGCATCGGCCGGGGATAACCCGGTCAGCTTCCTTCCGAGCCCCTGCCGGTCTTGCGCTGCAGCTCCTCGATCTTCTTGGAGGCTTCGGCCTTGGTCAGGTCGTCCGGGGCCTGCTCTCCCGCCTCCTGCGCCAGGGTGCCGAGATAGGAGGCCTGGGCCCCGGTCATCGGCTCGTCACCGGTCACCCACTCCTCGGGTTCCTTCTCGGGGTTCGGCTGCGGGGCGTTCTGCTTGGCCATCGGTTCTCCTCTCAACTGGTCGGTCTAGAGTTTCGATCCCCCAGGACCCGCCCGCCCAAACGGCTGCAACCCGCCGGACCTCCCAGATTTCGGTGTTTCGGAGGGCATGCCGAAGTACTAGTGTCGGCCCATAGCTGTGAGGACGAGCGGGAGGTTCGAGATGGCGGACAGATTGATCCTCGAGGGCACGACCAGTCTGGAGCTGAGCGCCAAGGGCGCCGGCTCGGACGTCAGGAGCTGGGCCAAGGGCAAAGTTGGGGCTGAGGGAGCCCGGCTGTTTCTCAACAACATCGCCCAGCCGGGCACGGTGGACACGATCATCAACCGCAACCGCGGCCGGGTTGGGATAGGTACCTCGACCCCCTCCACCAAGCTGCACGTCGAGACCGGCCAGCCGGGGCCGATCGTCCTCGTCAGGAACACCTCAGCCTCCGGCGACGGGATCCGGGCCGAAAGCCAGGGCGGTCACGGACTGTCCGGGGCGTCGCAGGGACACACCGGATGCGAAGGGTTCAGCGAAGCCGGCAACGGGATCCACGGCGGGAGCAGCCGGGGGCCGGGCGTATTGGGCGAGAGCAACGCGGGAACCGGAGTAGTGGGCAAGGTGGTCTCCGGCGCCTTCATCTACGAGGGGCTGATCCTCGGTACCCAGCGCAAGTTTGCGGTCACCCGCAACGGCGACGTGCTTGCCGATGGCGCCCACACCGGTCCCGCCGACTTCGCCGAGATGCTCGAGGCGTCGGGATCGCCGGAGGACTACGAGGCGGGCGACGTCCTCGTTGTCGGGGCCGACGGGAAGGTGACGAAGACCTGCGAGCCCTACGACGCCGACCTGGTGGGCGTCTTCTCGGCGCTTCCCGGATTCCTCGGCGACGACCGGATCAAGGACCACGGCCTGAGGGCAAGGGACGAGCTGGACGATGCAACGTCCGAGCAGACCTGGGTCCCGGTGGCTCTGATGGGCGTCGTGCCGGTCAAGGTCAGCGACGAGAACGGCGGCATCCGGCCGGGCGACTTACTGACGACTTGCTCCGAGGCGGGCTACGCCATGCGGGCCGACCCGACCAAGGTCGAGACCATTCTCGTCTACCCGACCGGGACGATCCTCGGAAAAGCCCTCGAACCCCACGGGTCGGGCAAGAGCAGGATCAAGGCGCTGGTGATGCTTCGGTAGGGCTGCCGGTCAGGCTCGGAGCCGGAGTCCCCGCGGCGTGTGACGGAACCCGGCCGACTCCATCGCCCGGGCTACCGGGCTGTCCTCGACCGCGCCGCCGTCGGCCTTCTCCACCGCCAGCTTGCCCAGCGCCCCCTCCCTGACCGCCAGCGCCAGGGCGTCAACCGCCGGCTGGAGCACCGCCGGATCGGCGCTGTAGGTGAGCAGCGTCCGGCCTCCCCGCTCGACGTAGAGCACCAGCGACCCCTCGACGATCACCACCAGCGCCCCCGCCTTGCGGCCCGGGCGGTGGCCCTTGGCCTGCCCATCCTCCTGAGCGCTGCGGTCGGGCCACGGCAGTGCGGCACCGAACGGGTTGGCCGGATCGGTTGAGGCAAGCACGATTGCCCCCGTCGGCTCGGCCGACCCGGCGACGAGCGACCGCATCCGGTCGACCGCACCGGGCATGGCGAACTGGGCCGCCCCCAACCGCTCGACGAAGTAGCCCCGCCGGCAGTGCCCCGCCTCTTCCATCATCTTGAGCACCGGGTAGACCGCCGAGAAGCCGCCGGGCACTCCCTCGGAGACCACGGCGCCCCGGGTCAGGACCCCGTGGCGGTCGAGGAGCTGCTCGGCCCGGGCGCTCATCGCCAGGGTGGCGTTCGCGGACCTCTCGGGCAACAGACTCCAGCGGCCCACGCTCGACGGGGGACCCTGGCGCAGCGGCAGCGTTGGGCCCCTCCGGAGGCGCCGGCCGGGCCGGATCGAAGGGCTGCTGCGCCCGACGCCTTTGAGCGCCCGGATCGGGGCGATCGTGTCGTTGGTGACCAGCCCGGCCCAGACCAGCTCCCAGATGGCGTCGAGCAGCACGGTGTCGTTGGGGATGCCCGAAGCGCTGGAGATCTGGCGAAAGAACATCGCCCCACCCCCGGACAGCACCGCCAGGACCGCCAGCGCTTCGTCCGAGAGGTCGTCGGTGGCGGAGGCGGCCGGCATCAGCAGCTCGGCGTGGGAGGCGAGGTAGAGGCTGACCCACCCGTCGTCGCTGCCGATCGCGCCGCTCCCGGCCCACAGCACCTCGCCCGCGGCGGTCAGCTCGTCGAGCATGGTCGAGGTGTAACCGGCCACCCGGGCGGGCAGGACCAGCCGCTCCAGTACGCTGGCGGGAACCGCAGCTCCCTGGATCTGCTCGATCGCCCGGACCAGCCCGTCGACCCCCCGCATGGTCCTGGAGTCCCCGATCCCTTGCCACACCGGCAGAAACCGCCCCAGCACCTCGGGGGATGCCGCCTCGACCTCTTTTCGCAGCTTGGCCAGCGACCGGCGCCGGATCGACCGAAGCACCTCGGCGTCGCACCACTCGGAGCCGCTCCCACCTGGCCGGAACTCGCCCCGGACCAGCCGGCCCCGGGCTTCCAGCCGGGCCAGGGCCTCCGCCACCACCGCGGACCCGAGCCCGAACCGGGTAGCCGGGTCGCCGGCGTGGAACGGGCCGTGGGTGCGGCCGAACCGGCCGACGATATCGCCCATCGGGTCGTTGACCGGCTTGAGGAACGCTTCGGGGATCCCCACCGGCAGCGGCGAGCCCAGGGCGTCGCGAAACCGGCCGGCGTCCTCCACCGCAACCCACCGCATCTCCCCGCCGATCCGCAACTGGATCGCCCGCCTGCTCTGCTGCAGCTCGGCCAGCCACTCGGGCCTGGCACCGCGGTCGGCCAGCTCGCGGTCCGACAGGTCGCCCAGGACTCGCAGGGCGTCGGAGGTGTCGTCCGGCGACCGCAGCTTCCGGTCGTCGGTGAGCCGCTGCAGCTCGAGCTCGATCTCGGCCAGCGCCTCGGGGTCGATAAGCTCCCTCAGCTCCGAGGACCCCAGCAGCTCGGCCAGCAGGGCGGTGTCCAGCGACAGCGCCTGGGCCCGCCGCTCGGCCAGCGGGGCGTCGCCGTCGTAGATGAACGCGCCGATGTACCCGAACAGCAGCGAGCTGGCGAACGGAGAGGCATGGTCGGTGTCCACCTGCACGGTACGTACCTTGGCGGCACGGATGTCTGTCATGAGGTCGGTCAGGCCGGGGAGGTCGAAGACGTCCTGCAGGCACTCCCGCATGGTCTCGAGCACTATCGGGAACGAGCCGTAGCCCGATGCCACCTGCAGCAGGTTCGCGCTGCGCTGGCGCTGCTGCCACAGCGGCGTCCGCTTGCCCGGCCGGCGCTTGGGCAGCAACAGGGCGCGGGCGGCGCACTCCCGGAAGCGGCTGGCGAACATCGCCGAGCCGCCGACCTCGGCGGTCACCAGCGGCTCGATCTCGTCCGGGTCGAACAGGATCGACTCCAGGGCGGGAGCCTCGTCGGCCTCCGGAAGCCGGACGACGATGCCGTCGTCGGTGTGCATCGTCTGGACCTCGAGGCCGAGGCGGCCCCGGATCTGGTTCTCGATGGCGAGTGCCCACGGGGCGTGCACCCGGGCGCCGAACGGGGAGTGGACGCACAGGCGCCAGTCCCCCAGCTCGTCCCGGAACCGTTCGACGACGATCGTCCGGTCGGTGGGCAGGTGCCCGGTGGCCTCAACCTGCTCGGCCAGGTACTTCACCAGGTTGTTGGCGGCGAAGTCGTCCAGGCCTCCGGCCCGTAGACGGGCGTAGGCCTCGCCCGGCGGCGCGTGGCCGACCTCCCTCAGAAACTTTCCGAGCGCCCTGCCCAGCTCCACCGGGCGACCCAGCGAGTCGCCGTGCCAGAACGGCATCTTCGCCGGCACCCCCGGCGCCGGGGTGACCAGCACCCGGTCGTGGGTGATCTGCGCGATGCGCCAGTTGGAGGCGCCCAGAGTGAACACATCGCCCTGCCGGGACTCGTAGACCATCTCCTCGTCCAGCTCGCCGACCCGGGTGTTGCCCTCACCACCGGCCAGGTACACGCCGAACAGGCCCCGATCCGGGATGGTGCCGCCGCTGGTGACCGCCAGCAGCCGGGCGTTGCCCCGGGCGCTGAGGGTCCCGGTCACCCGGTCCCAGTTGATGCGGGGCTTCAGCTCGGCGAACTCGTCGCTCGGGTAGAGGCCGCTCAGCATGTCGAGCACCCCGACCAGCGCGCTGGTGGGCAGCCCCTCGAACGGAGCCGCCCGGCGGAGGACGTTCTCCAGCTCGTCCAGCGACCAGTCCTCGATTGCCACCATCGACACGATGTGCTGAGCCAGCACGTCGAGCGGGTTGCGCGGGTAGCGCAGCGCCTCGATCTCGCCGGTCTTCATCCGCTCCACCACCACCGCCGACTCCACCAGGTCGCCCCGCCACTTCGGCAGGATCACCCCGCGGCTGACCGCTCCCACCTGGTGGCCGGCCCGGCCCACCCGCTGCAGCCCCGAGGAGACGCTGGTGGGCGCCTCGACCTGCAGCACCAGGTCGACCGCGCCCATGTCGATCCCCAGCTCGAGCGACGACGTGGCGACGACCGCCTTCAGCAGCCCCATCTTCAGCTCCTCCTCGATGAGCTTGCGTTGCTCCTTGGAGACCGAGCCGTGGTGCGCCCGGGCGATCTGCTCGCCGGCCAGCTCGTTCAGCTGGGCGCAGACCCGCTCCGACAGGCGCCGGCTGTTGACGAAGACGATCGTCGAGCGGTGGGACTGGATCAGCTCCACCAGGCGGGCCTCGATGCTGGGCCAGATCGTCCGGTGCTCCCCGTCCCTCACCGCCGAACCCTCGCTGATCTCTTCGACCTCCTCCCCCATCTCGGCCATGTCCTCCACCGGCACGACGACGGTCAGGTCGAACTCCTTGTTGGAGGGAGGGTTGACGATTGTGACCTCCCGCTGGCCGCCGAGGAACTTGGCCACCTCCTTCAGCGGCCTCACGGTTGCCGACAGCCCGATCCGTTGCGCCGGCTTGTCCAGGAGGGAGTCGAGCCGCTCCAGGCTGAGTGCCAGGTGGGCGCCCCGCTTGGTGCCGGCGACCGCGTGCACCTCGTCCACGATGACCGTTTCGACACCGGAGAGTGCTTCCCGGGCGCTGGAGATCAGCATCAAGAACAGCGACTCCGGCGTGGTGATCAGGATGTCCGGCGGGGTCCGGGCGAAGCTGCGCCGCTCGTCGGCCGGTGTGTCACCGGTGCGCATGCCGACCGTGATGTCCGGCGGCGGCACGCCGAGCCGCCCGGACGCCTGCCGGATGCCGGTCAGCGGAGCTCGCAGGTTGCGCTCGACGTCGACCGCGAGCGCCTTGAGGGGGCTCACA
>DATABX010000233.1:0-5820 GCA_036259335.1 Actinomycetota bacterium | reverse complement strand
AAACATTCGAACCAGATTAGCTGGAAGGCGACTTTAGATGACCAGCAGATCACGTGGGCCGGGCTGTTTAACTAGCGCCTGCAACCGACCGCCGGCTTCGCGGGCGGCGGCTGACCGGCCGATCCGTTAGATAGACCAAGGATGAATGCGCTTGAGTCCCTGGACAAATTCATTCGGGAGCATCCCGCCATTTCTTGGATCCTCTGGGTACTGGGATTTCTCGTCTTAACGCGCCCCATCAGTCTTCTTGCCGTAGCACCAACAGAAACCCGTTTCGGCTGGATGGCCTGGGCTGTCGTGATCTTCTTGTTGGTCACGCCAATACCTGCGTTCACCCTCGAGCGGGGCACCCGAGACCAAGAGCTGCCCACCCTTGCCATTCAATGGATCCTGGCCCAAAGTCCAATTTTTGCGAGCTTCGCCGCTGTTGTGATTGACCGATCACCGCAGTACCTGGTCGCGGCGGCGCAGGCGGAAGCAATCGTCCTGATGATCTTTGCTCTTCGACGGTCAAAACGAGTGGGAGAAAGCGTTGCTTAGGGCACGACTTTCGCTGGAGAGCTATCTAACTGGCGCTTGCAGCCGACCTCCTTCGTCGGCGGCTGAAACGCCAATCCGTTATACCGACGAAGCGATGAGCGAGTTCAGAGCAAATGAGCGTTGAAACAGATTTTGAGCGCGCCTGCCTTAAGGCGATCGAAGAGTGCAAGGCGTTCGGTTATAGCCCCACCGCTTGGATCGCCATGATCAATGACATTGGCGCCGTCGCCGCTGCTGAGAAGCTGGTCGTCAGCGGTGACATTCAAAGCGGTTTCCTGCGGTTGGCCCGCCAGAACAGGCTAGATCTCACGATTGAAATGGCAGTGCTAAACCCTAAGTGGGACTCGTTGTTTCTAGACAAACGAGACGTACGGGAGGCCGCCTGGTGGAGACTTTCGCAGGCAGTTCGGAGCTGAGCGGTATAACTGCGGATTGGAGCCGACCTCCTTCGTCGGCGGCTGAAACGCCGGTCCGTTATGCCCATCCGATCAGCTTGGGGCAATTTCGGTGACGATCTCTCTCCACCCTGCTTCCAGAACCGTTGTGATCGAATCGCGCCGATATAAGGCGATTCGGGTCTCTAATCGGGACGGAGAATGGTCGGCTCAACTGAGCCTGCCACATACGAACGTGCCCTTGAGGGGCCACGGCCCTGAGGGTGAAGTCGAACTGGAACTTTGGGACGCTGAGCCTATTGGTTGTCAGGGTATTGCCGTCGTCAATGGAACTGATGGGCATTTAGGTTTGGCCTCCATACCGCTGTGTTGTAGTCGTCATCCTTCATCGGCGGCTCAATCCGCGTCGTCCGTTATGTCGACTGCGTGTCAGATCCCGTCTGTACACTGGTTACATGACTCAGCGGTTTCGGGTTGCCCTGTTTAGATCGGATGAAGGCATTGCCGTGTCAGTGCCCGGCCTTCCGGGTTGTTGGTCTCAGGGAAGCGACGAAGATGAGGCTCTCGAGAACATTAAGGACGCTATCCACGCTTACCTCGCCGTAGCTGATGAGCAACTAGAAGGCGCCGAGATCAGGGAGATCGAAGTCGCAATCTAATGCCCAGTATTCCGGGCGTTTCGCACCGAGAAGCGGTGCGGGCCCTCCAGAAAGCCGGGTTCAGTATCGTTCGGCAGGCAAGCATGTGGTCATGTCAAACGGCCAACGGATCCTGACCATCCCCAGAGCGAACCCGATAAACGCATTCACGATGGGCGGGATCGTGAAGGACGCCGGGCTCTCAGTCGAGGAGTTCAATCGTCTCCGTTGACATGCCACATAACTGCCGTTTGGAGCCGACCTCCTTCGTTGGCGACTTAAACGGACATGCGTTATGCCGACGCGCAGAGGCCTAATGGGTGCATACAGCAACCACCGATTCCGCGGAATCTGCCCCTAGCAGCGCCTGAGCACCGAAAGGGGGTTCACGCCGGACAGTTATAAGCGCCGCGTCGATCCTGGCTTTCGGCTACGCCGGGTGGCCCGGCTCGATGCGCTGCTCCCGCGCCATGTTGTGGGTGAAGATGTCGTCCTCCGGGCCGTCGGTGACCTCCACCGGCTCGGTCACCAGCGCTACGTGGTCCCCCACGTCCGTCCGGTCGACGATCCTGCAGATCGCGTGGGTCGGGCAGTCGTCGAGTATCGGTACGCCTCCGCGGCCTTCCGACCACCCGCACCTCGAAAACTTGTCGATCTCGTCGCCGGTCTCCGAGCCGAACAGCCGTGCCAGCTCGACCTCGTTCTTCGGGATCAGGTGGAGCGCCAGAGTCTCCGCCGCCATCGCCACGCCGAAGGTGTGGTTCTTCTTCGAGATGCAGACTGCAAAGCGAGGGGGTCGAACGCTGCACTTGGTCCAGTAGCCGACCAGGCAGCCGGACCGCTCGCCCCCCGCCACCGTGGTGACGATGAGCATGGGGCCGTCGACCTTTTCCGAGAACTCCTCGAGCGCTTTGCCCATCAGCCGCCTGGGGACGAAGCTCTCAGGCGTCCGCTTCCGGCTTCAGCTCCAGCTTGCCCTCTTCGGCGGCCCTCAGGATCGCCCGGGCCCGGTCGGCGTCCGCGGCCCTTACGAACAGGTCGGAGTTCGCCAGGCTTCCGGCCGAGTCGGGGTAGGTTCCGGTCGCGTTCGTGGCCTCCAGCCGGACCTCTATCCCGTTGCCCTCCAACAAAGAGCGCAGGAGCAGGTGCTCGGTCGGATTGGGAGCGCTGTGCACGCTGACGAACTCATCTGAACCCATGGATCCGAGTCTACGGGCTCAGCGGCCGCTGCGCTCGCCCGGGCACCTACCTACAGCAGCCCCTCGTCCTCCAGGAACTCCTGGGCCACGTCCGCCGGCTCCTCGTTGTCGTTTTCGACCCGCGAGTTCAACTCGGTGATGTTGTCGTTGTTCAGCGTCTCGCTGACCGAGTTCAACAGCTCCTCCACCTCGTCGTTCAGGACCTCGGAGCGCACTACCGGCGTGATGTGGTCGGCGGCCTGCAGGCCCTTGTCGTCCTCGAGCACCACGAAGCCCCGGTCCTCGATGACCGCAGAGGTCGAGAAGAGCACCGCAACGTCGATCTCCCCTCCCTCCAGAGCGGCGACGGTGAGCGGACCGCCGACGTCCAGCGGACGGAACTCCCGGAAGGTCACGCCGTAGGTCTGTGCGAGCCCGGGAATGCAGAACGGGCGTTCCGGACACTCGGGAGGCCCTCCGAGGACCAGCTCTCCGGCGACCGGCGCCAGGTCGCTGGTCGTCTCCAGATCGTGCTCCTGAGCGGTCTGCTGCGTAACCACGAAGGCGTTGGTGTCGTTAGCTTCCGACGGCTCCAGCAGCTGCAGCTCCCCGCCCTCGAACAGGGCCCGGATCGCCTCGGCGTTTTCCTGCGGGTCGGAGGTGGCGGTGGCGTTGGGGTTGAGGAACAGCAGCAGTGACGCCAGGTACTCCGGCACCACGTCGATCTCCCCTCTGGTCAGCGATGCCTGCGAGATATCCCGAGCCCCGATCTCGAGCTGGCGTTCGACGGTGTAGCCGGCGTTCTCCAGCACCTGGGCGTACATCTCGGCCACGATCTGGTTCTCGGCGAACGCCCCCGACACGCCGACGGTGATGTTGCCCTTGTCTCCCCCGTCGCCTCCACCGCCCGAGTCGTCGGTGCACGCTGCCAGCAGCAGAGCCGGCAGCACCAGGGCCGCCAGCAGAATTCTCTTAGCCGATCGGTGAATCACCCCAACCTCCTCACGCCCTAGGCGCAACTAGACATCTGCCGACACTATCAGGCGGTAGCCAGCCGGCGACGGGAGCTCGTCCTCGGCCGGACCAGACGCTCGACCCCGCCCAGAAAGACCTCGGTGGCGATGGCCAGGAGGGCCACCAGCACCGCACCGCCAACGATGCGCGCGTCGTCGCTCACCTGGAAGCCGTCGATGATGAACCGCCCCAGGCCCCCCCACGCCACCAGGGCGGCCAGGGTGGCGGTCGCCACCACCTCCACCGAAGCGTTCCGCACGCCCACCATGATCACCGGCGCCGCCAGGCGAAGCTCAAGGCGCCGCAGCACCTCGGCCTCCTTCATACCCATGCCCCGGGCCGCCTCGACCGCGTCGGGGTCGACGCCGGCCACTCCGGTGTAGGTGTTGGTGAGGATCGGCGGGATGGCCAGGGCGAACAGGGCGAGAAACGTCGGCCAGAACCCGAGGCCGAGCCCCAACTTGATGGTGATCGGCAGCGCCAGGGCCAGGATGGCGAACGACGGGATCGCGCGGCCGGCGTTGGAGAGCGTCACCACCAACAGCCGCCCCTTGCCGGTGTGGCCGATGTACAGCCCCGCCGGTATCGCTACCAGGGCGGCGGCGAGCACGGTGGTGGCCGAAATCTGGACGTGCTCCAGCATGCGGTGGCCGATGCCGGCGGTTCCCGCCCAGTTCTGGGGGTCGGTCAGCCAGTCGAGGGCCTCGGCGGCGACCCCCATCTAAGCCGCCCTCGCCCGCACCCGCGCGGTCCAGGGGGTCAGCGCCTTTTGGAGTCCGAGCAAGCCGACGTCCGCTAGAACCGCCAGAACCACCGACAACGCCGCCCCCACCAGGATCGGGGTGTTGAAGAACCGCCTCAGCCCCTGGAGGATGAAGTAGCCCACGCCCCCCTTGCCGATCAGCGAGGTGACGGTGACCAGTCCGATGATCGTCACCGTGGCCACCCGGATACCGGCGAGGATCACGGGGAACGCCAGCGGCAGCTCGATCCGCAACAGAAGCTGGCGGTCGGTGTAGCCCATCCCCCGGGCCGCCTCCTTGGTGTCCTCAGGCACGCCGTCCAGGCCGGCCACCACGTTGCGAATCAGGATCAGCAGGGTGTAGCTGACCAGCCCGATCTCGGCGGTCAGGGTCGTCAGGCCGGTATACGGGATCAAGATCACGAACAGCGCCAGGCTGGGAATCGTGTAGAGGAATCCGGCGAACGAGGTGACCGGCCCGTAGATCCGGCGGTGCCGGTAGGCGTAGATCCCCACCGGCACCGAGATCGCCAGACCGATCCCCACCGCGAGCAAGGTCAGCCAGGCGTGCTCCACCAGGCGCTCGCCGATCCGGTCGAGATTGCGGATCACCCAGTCCGGCTCGAACAGCGGCTCGTCGGCCTGGGCCAGGATCAAGTCAGGATCTCCTTGCTGATCCGCTCGGCCGACAGCACCCCGCGGTAGCGCTGTCCCTCCCAGACGACGGCCGCCACCTGGGTGGTGGAGGTGATCAGTGAGTCGAGCGCCTCCCGAAGCGAGCTCTCGGCGGTCACGTAGGCGCTGAACTTGCGGGGGGTCGCTTCGCCGACCTTGGATACGCCGGCCAGCGCCTCCTCGTCCACCCAGCCCAGAAGTTCACCGCCGGCCACCACGCTGACCCAGGTTGTGTCGAACGACTGCATGACTTTGTACGCCTGCTCCACCGGGTCCTCCGGGGAAACAACCGGCCCCTCCTCCACCTCGATCTCGCTCACCCGGATCAGCGCCAGGCGCTTCAGCCCCCGCTCGGCGCCGAGGAACTGCTTGACGAAGTCGTTGGCCGGCCGGCGGAGGATCTCGGCGGGAGGGGCGTACTGCTCCAGCACGCCGCCGACGTTGAGGATCGCGATGCGGTCGGCCATCTTGATCGCCTCGTCGATGTCGTGGGTGACGAAGACGATGGTCTTGCGGAGCCGGTCCTGGATCTGAAGGAACTGCTCCTGGAGCCGGGCTCGTACTATGGGGTCCACTGCGCCGAACGGCTCGTCCATGAGCATGACCGGCGGGTCGGCCGCCAGCGCCCGGGCGACTCC
>DATABX010000232.1:0-7452 GCA_036259335.1 Actinomycetota bacterium | reverse complement strand
GCGATCTCGTAGGTGATTCTGCCTCCACGGTGCTCCTCCCGCACCAGGCGCGATTGAACCAGGCCGTCCAACACCGGAGCCAGACGTTCCAGCGGCTCGCCGGTAACCGGGATCAGCTCCATAAGGTCGATGCGCCGCCCGACGACCGCGAGCAACTCCAGCATCTGCTGTCCCTCGGACGTCAGGCCGCGCAACCGACCCACGATCCGGTCGACAAGATGCCCGGGGAGTGCCTGCAACCTCGGCTGGGAGGGGTCCACTTCCTCCTCGACGAGCGCTTGGAGCAGTGTCAGCGCAAAAAGTGGGATGCCCTGCGAGCGCTCTGCAAGCCAGGCCATCAACGGCTGAGACGGATACTCTCCGAGCACCATCTCCGCCAGACGGGACAGCTCCAGCTCGGAAAGTGCCTTCAGGTCGATCCTGGTCAGCAAGCCTTCGTGCTCCAGGCTGAGCATGACCTCCAGGCCGATCCGGCTTTCCGCCAGCTCCGCCGGGCGCCCGGCCGCTATCACCAGCAGGCGGGACCTCGGAAGGCTGCGGGCCAGGTAGTGCAGAGTCTCCCAGGAAGAGGAGTCCGCCAGATGGACGTCGTCAAGGATCACGGTTACCGGCTCGGTTCTGGAGAGCCCGTCGAGCAGGGCCGTCAACCCTTTCATCAGCGTCTGGCTTGCGGGTTCACCCGTCGGCGATAGGCCGCACACGGCCGGGATGCTGCGCAGCACGGCCGCGAGGTCTTCGAGGAACCCGCCACACAGCCGGTCCAGCTCCTCGGCCGAAAGGGCGGCCAGGTGTCCGTCCAGAGCCTCCGCCCACATGCCGAACGAACTGGTCTCCCCGAGCGGAAATGCTCTGGCGCGCAGCCCGATCCCCCGGTGCCTCCGAAGCACCTCGTCGGTAAGGCGGGTCTTGCCCATTCCGGGGTCCCCGGACAGGAGCACGCAGCGGAACGCCCCGGTCTGCGCCCTCCGCCACTCCGCGTCGAGAGTTGCGAGCTCCTGCGTGCGGCCGACCAGCTTGACGTTGGTGACGAACCCCGGCTTCCCCACCACGCCCCCCGCGTTGTTCTATTAGAAGGATTATCCATCCCCACTGGCCTTCAGCCAACCAGACCCGTACTGCATCCCGGTACCGGTACCGGTGACCGCGGCCGATCCCCGGCCCTATCGTCGGCTGTGCTCGGAAAGTGAAGGCGTCCTCGCAGGCAAGGGCGGCCGGAACCGGGCAGTCGCACTTCACCAGTAAATAGGAGGCGTTTATGCGAAGGCTCTTACTGTTTGCAGCTGTCGGCTTGTCGGCGCTGGCCATGCTTCCCGGGTTGGCCAGCGGCTCTCCCACAAATACCGGGCCGGCCGAAGGCAAGGTGATCCGGCTTGTCGAAAGAATTCAGGCCTTCGAACTGGACGACCGGGGCGTGTCGGGAGCCAGCTTGGGGGACCGCGTGATATTCAGCAGCGACCTGTTCACCGAAGACGGAAAAGCGGCCGGGCGCGACGGCGCCGACTGTGTCGTGATTCGACTCGAGCATGCGGCGCCCGCCGAGGAGAGGCAGGTCGTCAACTGCACGGTCAGCGTTGAGCTTTCCGACGGACAGATCACGTTCCAGGGCTTGGCGCAGGGCCTCAACAACACATTTGCGGTCACCGGCGGAACCGGCGCTTACCGCAACGCCCGCGGTCAGGCGTTCGTCAGGGACCGCGAGTTTCTCCGGGAAGCCGACATCGAGATCCGTTTGATCGGATGACCGGACGTGGCCCGGTTGCGGCTACTCCAGGTCGGGGACCTTGAGCACGGCACCGCCCGATCCAGGAATTTCGTTCGACCCACCCGGGGAGCCGTTAGCGCCAGCGTAACTTGCCAGAGCGATCTCTGATCCGGGAGGCACCGGAATGGCGCCCTGTCCGTCTCCCAGCCTGACACTGGAGTCCGAGAAGTTGATCACCACGACGAAGCGCTCGCTTTCGAGTGCCCGTTCGTAGACCAGGGTCCCGTCCGGCGAGGGCAGGACCTGGAAACTGCCTTCCCGCAGCGCCTTCGAGCTCCGCCGCAGGGCCAGCAGGCGGCGGTAAAGGTGAAGCATCGAGTCCGGGTCCTCCCTCTCCACCTCCATGTTCCTGACATCGGGCTCGGGGGGAAAGGGCAGCCAGGGCTCCGGCCCCCAGCCGTGCAACGGCGTGGCATCCCAGGGGACGGGAGCCCGGCAGCCGTCCCGGTTGCCCGGGTCGACCTTTCGCTCCGGCGGGATCACCGCATCCTCCAGGCCGAGCTCCTCGCCTGCGTACATAAACGGGGTTCCCCGCAGGGTAAGCAGCAGAACCGCGGCGGCGCGGGCCCGCTCCTCGGACCCGTAGCGGGTGCGGTGCCGGGAGTCGTCGTGGTTGCTCAGCACCCAGGTCGGCCAGGCGTTCACCGGCCCGAACACCGCGTCGGCGTGGTCCAGCTCCTTCCTCCAGGCTTCGGCGTCCCACGGCGCGTACAGAGCGGGGAAGTTGAACGCCAGGTGCAGCTCGTCACCCTCCCCGTAGTAGGCGCCGATCTTCGCCGTGTCCAGCAGGTGGACCTCGCCGACCAGCACCGGGTCTTGCGGATAGGTGTCGGCCAGCGCCCGGATGCGCTTCAGTATCGGGTGGGTCGCCGGGTCGTCGTGGACCGACGATCGCGGCTGGAGCACCAGCTCGGGCGGGGAGTCGGGGAGGTCGGGGTCCTTGCCGATGGCGTGGGCGACGTCGATCCGGAAACCGTCGACTCCCCGATCGAGCCAGAAGCGGATCACACCGTGCATGGCGTCCTCGACCTCCGGCTCAGCCCAGTTGAGGTCGGGCTGCTCGGGCAGGAAAAAGTGCAGATACCACTGCTGCGTCGGCTCGTCCCAGGTCCAGGCCGGCCCGCCGGTGAAGGCGGCGATCCAGTTGTTCGGCGGCCGGTCCGGAGTCCCGTCCCGCCAGATGTACCAGTGGCGTTTCGGGCTGTCCCGGGAGCTTCGGGACTCGAGGAACCAGGGGTGCTGGTCGCTGGTGTGGTTCGGCACCAGGTCCACCAGCACCCGGATCCCCCGGTCGTGCGCCTCGGAGACCAGCCGGTCGAAGGTCTGAAGGTCCCCGAACAGCGGGTCGACGTCGCAGTAGTCGGAGATGTCGTAGCCGAAGTCCTTCATGGGCGACGGGTAGAAAGGCGAAAGCCAGACCGCGTCGATCCCCAGCCACTGCAGGTATCCCAGCCGGCTGCGGATGCCCTCCAGGTCCCCCACCCCGTCGCCGTCGCCGTCGGCGAACGAGCGCGGGTAGATCTGATAGATCACCGCGGAGCGCCACCAGGCGTCCTCGGGCGGACGCCCGCCGTTGGAGCGGTTCAGCGGCGAAGCAACCGGGTCAGCGGGCCACTACCGCCAGGTCGCGGGTGAGGTTGTCGCCCGATGCCGGGTCGAAGAAGTGCATCTTGGCTGCATCGAAGGTCAGCTTGGCGTCCTCCCCGGGACCGATTCGGCTTCCGGCGTCCAAAGCTACCACCAGCTGGGTCCGCAGGGACTCGCTATCCAGCTCCCGGGCCAGGGTCTTGAGGCGGTTGTGGATCTCGGTGGTGGTCTGGAACGGGATGTAGGCGAACAGCTCGTTGCCCAGCCACTCGGTGACGTCGACGTGGGCGCTGAAGGTCACCGAGTGCGCCAGCTTGTCGGCGTCGACCAGCTCGGCGTCCTCGAAGTGCTCGGGACGGATCCCGGCGATCAGCAGCTGCTTGTCGCCCAGGCGGTCGGCAACCTCCTGGGGGACCTCGAAGGTCACGAACGGCAGCGTGACCTCCCGGCCGGAGATCTCGGCGGGAACGAAGTTCATCGGCGGCGAGCCGATGAATCCGGCGACGAACAGGTTCACCGGCCGCTGGTAGAGCTCGCGCGGCGTGTCGACCTGCTGCAGCACCCCTTTGCGCAGGACCGCCACCCGGTCCCCCAGGGTCATAGCCTCGGTCTGATCGTGGGTGACGTAGACCGTGGTGATGCCCAGGCGCCGCTGCAGGCGGGAGATCTCGGTGCGCATCTGGCCCCGCAGCTTGGCGTCCAGGTTGGAGAGCGGCTCGTCGAAAAGGAATGCCTCGGCCTGCCGGACGATCGCCCGGCCCATCGCCACCCGCTGGCGCTGTCCGCCGGAGAGCTGGCTGGGCTTGCGCTGCAGGTGGTCGTTCAGCTCGAGGGTGTCGGCGGCCTCCTCGACCTTAGCCTTGATCTCGTCCTCGGAGAACTTGCCGTTCAGCCTCAGGGGGAAGGCGATGTTCTCGTAGACCGACAGGTGGGGGTAGAGAGCATAGTTCTGGAACACCATCGCCAGGTTGCGGTCCCGGGGTGCCTTCTCGTTCGCCCGTTCGCCGCCGATCAGCAGATCGCCGGAGGTGATGTCCTCCAGCCCGGCGATCATCCTCAGCAGCGTCGACTTTCCGCAGCCCGACGGGCCGACCAGGATCATCAGCTCACCGTCGCCGATGTCCAGGCTGACGTCGTTGACCGCCTGGAAGCCGTCCCCGTACTGCTTGACTATGTTCTTGACGGTTATCGATGCCATTTCGATCAGCCTTTCACTGCGCCGTTGGTGAGCCCGGCGACGATTCTCTTCTGGAACAGCAGCACGAGGATGATGACCGGGATGGTGACCACTACCGAAGCCGCCGATATCGCGCCCGCCGGCTGCTGGAACTGCGAAGCCCCGGTGAAGAACGCCAGGGCCGCCGGCACCGGCCGCGCCGCGTCGGTGGAGGTGAGTGAGATCGCAAAGACGAAGTCGTTCCATGCGAAGAAGAACGCCAGGATCGCCGCGGTGAACACCCCCGGTGCCGCCAGCGGGACGATCACCTTACGAAACGCCTGCCACGGCGTCGCTCCGTCCATCTGGGCCGCCTCCTCCATCTCCCAGGGGATCTCCCTGAAGAACGCCGACAGGGTCCACAGCGACAGCGGCAGGGTGAACGACATGTACGGGATCACCAGGCCCAGCCAGGTGTCGTACAGCCCGACGGTCCGCCAGATGTCGAACAGCGGCCCGACGAGCGAGACCGCCGGGAACATCGCGATCGCCAGGGCGATGGACAGCACCGTCCGCTTACCGGGGAAGTCGAGCCGGGCGATGGCGTAGGCGGCGACGGTTGCGATTGCGACGCTCAGCACCGTGGCGATCAGCGAGATCCCGATCGAGTTGCGTAGGGCGCTGGTGAACAGCGGGGTGTTGAACACCGTCTGGTAGTTCTCCAGGCTGAAGTTGGTCGGCCAGAAGCGGTTGTTGTTGATGTCGTCGCCCGCCTTGAGCGACAGCGAGAAGATCCACACCACCGGGGCAAGCGCCCACGCGATGATCAGGATCGCCCCGAGGACCGTCGGCCAACCCTCGCGCTTTTTCATCCGCCCCTCACCTGGCTGAGGTCGACCTTGAAGCCCTTGATGAATCCCGCGGCTATCAGCAGCACCGACAGGAACAGCAGCACCGACACCGCCGACCCCAGGCCGAGAGCGGTCCGGCTGATCATCTGCCGGTAGGCGAGGAACGACACCGTCTCGGTCCCCTGCGCCCCCGAGGTCATGATGAACACGTTGTCGAACAGCCGGTAGGCGTCGAGGGTGCGGAACAGCACCGCCACCAGGATCGCCGCCTTCATGTTGGGCAGGGTGACCTTGAACAGCCGCTGGGCCCAGGTCGCCCCGTCTACCTTGGCGGCCTCCTGCAGGACCTCGGGCACCTGGGCCAGGCCGGCCAGCAGCAGCAGCGAGATGAACGGCGTGGTCTTCCAGATCTCTGAAAGCGATATGACGGCGATGGCGCTCCAGCGCTCGCCGAACCACGCCTTGTCCCCGAGGTTGAACCATTCGTTCACGAAGCCCGAGTCCAGGGTGAACGCGTAGCGCCAGGCAAACGCGGAGACTACCGTGATAATCCCGTAGGGGATGAGGATCGAGGTCCGCACCCCCTTGCGCCCGAAGATGATCCGGTGCATGACGAGGGCGAAGGCGAAGCCCAGCACCAGCTCGACGACCACGGTGATGACCGTGATCGTGACGGTGGTGAACACGTCCTGCCACCACAGACTGTCCCCCAGGACCACCGCGTAGTTGCGCAGTCCGACGAACTCCCGCCCCGCGGGGTCGGTCAGCCGGTAGCTGAACAGGGACAGGTAGAGGGCGTTGAGCATCGGGTAGGCGGTGACCAGCAGCATCATCACCACTGCGGGAGCGACCAGCTTCCACCCCAGGCGCTTCTCCCCGACCGCCCGCTCGGTGACCTTCGAGGAGACCGGCGCCGGAGCGGCTTCGACGTTCACAGCAGCACCCGGTCGTTCAGGACGTCGACGATGAGCTCGGCCGCCTGTTCCGGCGTCTCGGAGTCGACCGAGCTCGGCGGGTGGAAGCTGCGAACCACCGCGGTCGAGACGTCGGTGTAGTACGGGGACTTGGGCCGGGGGGCGGCGGCGCCGATCGAGTCCCGAATGAGGTCCGCCATCGGGAAGATCTCGCGCACCTCGGGGTCGTCGTACACCGCGGCGCGGGCGGCCGGGTTCTTGGCTCCCACCATGTACTCGATCTGGCTCTCCAGCGAGGTGATGCACCTGACGGCGTCCAGCGCCAGCTCGTGGTGCTCTCCGTAGGCGCCGATGCCCAGGCTGATGCCTCCCAGCGGCGGCTGGCTCTCCATGGCCGCGTCGACCCTGGGGTAGCGCGCCCACCCGATGTCGTCGACCACCGACTGGTCCAACGAACCGGCCTCCACCGCCTCCTGCGCCGCGCCGTAGACGTACGGCCAGTTGACCATGAAGCCGCCGGTATCCGACTGGAAGGCCGCGCGCGCGGACTCCTCGTCGGCGGTCGAGAGGCCCGGCGCCCGGGCGTCCGAGGAGGCGAGGCGCTCGATGACCGCAGCCGCCTTGCGGCCGGCGTCGGAGGCGATCGAGGGCCTCACGTCCTTGCCGGCCTCCGGGTTGTCCAAGATCTCTCCGCCAGCCGACGAGATGAGCGCCGATACGAGCACCATGTAACCCTCGTAGCGGTTGCCCTGGACCTCCACCGTGACTCCTGCCCGCTCGGCGCCGGCGATCAACTCCTCCCACGTGGTGCCGGGGGACGTGGGGTCCACGCCCGCGCGTTGTGCCGCCGATTTACGGAACCACAGAAGCTGGGTGTTCGCCCAGAACGGCGCCGCCACCAACTCGTCCTCCCAGGTGGAGTGCTCGATCGGTCCCTCCAGGACTCCTTCGGTGAACTCCGAGGCCTCGGATTCGCTGAACGGCCTGAGGAACCCGGCCGAGGCGAACTCCGGGATGAACGGCGGG
This sequence comes from Actinomycetota bacterium, assembly GCA_036259335.1. Lineage (GTDB taxonomy): Bacteria > Actinomycetota > CADDZG01 > JAHWKV01 > JAHWKV01 > JAJCYE01. The sequence goes on along the minus strand of DATABX010000232.1, from coordinate 156 downwards.
TCGAGGCTCATGAGGTCGATCGAGGAGTCCTCCGCGGCCAGGCGACGGATCAGCTGCTCCCGCTGCTGCGAGGACTCGCGCGGCAGCTGGGCGACCTCGATGGTGTACGCGCCGTCGGCCTCCTCGGTGCACCGGCTGGCGATCTCGGCCTGCCCC
>DATABX010000231.1:0-1836 GCA_036259335.1 Actinomycetota bacterium | reverse complement strand
ATCCGGTCGCTGCCGAAGAGAAGGATCACAAGTATGAAGATCCCGAACAGCGCCCAGGCCACCAGGGCGGCAGGAATGGCCGCAGCGAGGGCCTTGCCGGCCAGCAATTCGGTGTCCTCGACCGGGGTGGTCAGCACCGGTTCGATGGTTCCCTGCTCTCGCTCGCCGATCACGCTGTAGGCGGCCACGGTGGAAGGGATCATGAGCGGGACGACGAGGAACAAAAGCAGCGCCTGCGCGGCAGCAGCCGTGTACATGCCCTGGGGGCCGTCCTCGGGAATCAGCAGCGATTGGACCAGCGGAAGCACCAGAAAGACTGCGGGCAGGGCGCCCATCGTCAAAACGATCATGCGGTTGCGCCGGTACTCGCGGAATTCCTTGCGAATGACCGCCTTGATCCTCGGGTTCATCTCTGGTCCTCCACGATCTTCAGATAAACCTCCTCCAGGGAGTGGCGGATCTCGCGCAGCTCGAGCAGGTCGGCTCCGGCAGCGACCAGCGCCCGCACCAGCGTCGGGCTGACCGTCGCGGGGTCCTCTACCCGCAGGTGGTAGCTTCCGTCGGCCTGCTCCCAGGACTGCACACCCGGAATGGGGCTCATCACGGCGGCCGGATCTGCGAGGGGCCGGGCCAGCCGCACCTCCAGCGAGGGGCTGAACAGGCTCGCCCGCAGGTCGTCGGTACCGCCGAGCGCGAGCAGCCGGCTCTGGACTATGGCGACCCGGTCGCACAGCCGTTCGGCCTCCTCCAGCCGGTGGGTGGTGAGGAACACGGTGGTGCCCCCGGCCCGCAGCGAGACCACCAGGTCCCGCACGTCCTGGGCGGCCTCCGGATCCAGGCCCTGCGTGGGCTCGTCGAGGAACAGCACCTCGGGGTCGTTGAGCAGCGATCGGGCCAGGGCCGCCCGCTGGCGCAGGCCCTTGGACAGGGCGCCCGCCAGGTCCTGCCTCCGGTCGGTCAGGTTCACCGCTTCAAGTGCCCGGCCGATTCGCTCGGTCGCCGCGCCTGCGGTCCAGCCGAAAAGGCCGGCGAAGAACTCCAGGTTCTCCTCGACCGTCAGGCGCTCGTAGAGTCCCGGAGTCTCGGAGAGGATGCTGATCCGCCGCCGGATCTCCTGTCCGTTCTCCGGCCTTACCGGAATGCCGGCAACCTCGGCGCTGCCCGAGTCCGCCCGGAGCAGCGTTCCCAGAACCCGGACGGTGGTGGTCTTGCCGGCCCCGTTCGGGCCGAGGAGGCCGAAGACCTCGCCGCGGGCCACCTCGAAGCTCACCCCGTCGACGGCGGTGCGTGGGCCGAAGCGCTTCGTAAGGCCCTGGGCGCGGCAGGCGAATTCGGTCAATGCAGTCCTAGGACTCGGGGATGCGGCGGCCGGAGATCTCGTCGATCGAGATGCGGACCCAGTGTAATGCGACCCTTCCGAGCTTGGATTTGGTCTGCAACAGTTCGAGGCATTCCTGCTTGCTGATCCGCTCGATTGGCTCCACGTAAAAATCCTTCCCGGGCCGATACGCCCCTTCAACCTAGCCGCTTTCCATGCTCAAGTCTTTCCCGGCCAGCTCCCAAGCCAAAGAACCTTGCGATTAGTTTTGCCGGTTGGGCCCGTCCAGAGGGAGAGGACGAAGCCTAGGAGGACCGACGGCGTGGAAGCTTGGTCAAGCCGGTCTCCGGCCGGGACGGCGCAGGTGGGGGCGGCGAGGCCGGCGACCGCCGTGCTCGCACTGCCGCGCCGGATCGAGCCGGATGATCTTCCGGCACTCTTGGACCGGGTGCGGCGGCTGCTGGCTCAGCCGGTGGACCTGCTGATCTGCGATTTGAGCGCCGTCGAGGAGGTCGACG
>DATABX010000230.1:0-7148 GCA_036259335.1 Actinomycetota bacterium | reverse complement strand
GGCGGCTCGAAGAAGGACATGCTTCCTCCTGGTTCCTTGGCGACCGGCACTTTCTACCATGACACCGGCCGCGACAGATCCAAATTCTCTTCTACCTATTCCGCCGGCCTGCCGGGCGCCATGGGAGGCGGCGACCGAAAGAAGGGCGATCCCGGTTTGTCCCCAGACGTCGGCGACCAAAAAGGCAGCCGCTTGGACCAGTCGCCTAAGCCTCCGAGCGACGGATCACCGGCTTCACGTCAAGCACTGGGGTGCCGTCGACCGCCTCCAGGTGCCGGACCTGGAACCGGTCCTCCTCAACCGTCAGCACCTCGACCGGGTGCAGCCCGATGGGGTTCGGCCGGTCCGCCGATCGGGTGCTGAACACACCGGTTTGCGGAGCCGCGGGGTCGTCTCGGGGGTGGACCACCAGGATGTCCCGCCGTGCCCGGTCGAGCCAGGTCAGCAGATAGACCTGGTCCCCGGGCTTCAGGTCGCGAAACCCGTCGGCCAGGTCCGGCTCGAACTCCACCCAGGCGTCGGGCCCGGCCTCGAAGCCCTGCTTCGGCGCGGCGGATAGGTCGGTCAGGGGTGACACCACCCTGCCGATCGGCCGCACCGGGTAGAGGCTCACGCCGGTATTAAATCGCTACGCCAACTCGTAGGTGAAGTGGTAGCTGTGGCCGCCGCCCTCGTCGACTTCGATAGCCAGGTTGCCGCTGATCCCGGCCAACCCCGCGGTGCCCGAGTCGGGGACCACGGTGACGGTGGCCCGGTCGTCACCCCGGTTCCCGGTGGCGGAGTGCTGGACGACGAAGGTGCCCCGCACCCCGTTCAGCGTGCCGTCCATCCGCTCGATCCCGACGTAGGCCCGGGAGCCCTGCTGCGCTTCGGCCAGCAGCAGCTCGGCTGAGCTGGATCCCTCGAAGTCACCGACAAAGGCTTTGGTCAAAGAGGCCCGGCTGAGCACCGCTCCCTCGGACTCCTCGTAGGTCTCGCCTTCCCAGCTGTCTATCTGAAAGGTGCCTTTGGCTTCGGGCATGGTTCTCCTTTTCCCACCTTTGACCGGATCGAACACATGTTCGATAATACATGGTCCCTATGGACGCAGCCAGAATGGCATCTGCAGAGCGGCTGAGCGAACTTGCCGAGCTGGCGCGCCCGGTCTCGCTGGCCAACGAGCAGGCGCTGCCGGTGCTTCCGGCGCTGGAGTCGGTCCTTCCCAACGGCGCCCTACAGCGGGGGTTCACCGTGATGGTCCAGGGCGGCCCGGGGGCCAGCTCGCTGGCGCTGGCGCTGACTGCGGAGGCCTCCCGGGCGGGCTCGTGGGTGGCGGTGGTGGGGATTCCCTCGCTGGGCGTCGCCTCGGCGGCCGAGCTGGGGGTGGTCCTCGAGCGCCTGGTCCTGATCGCCCCTCCCCCGGCCTCGTTGTGGCCGACGGTGGCGGCGGCGCTGATCGACGCCTTCGACGTCGTCCTGGCAGGCTGGCCCGAGGTCCCCGGCAGCATGGCCCGGCGCCTGGGCATGCGGACCCGGGACCGCAAGGCGGTGCTGATCCCGGTGGCGCCGATTCTCCGGAGCAGCTGGAACGAGGCGGCGGATGTCCGCCTGACGGTGAAAAACGCGTCGTGGCAGGGGCTCGGGGCCGGGTACGGCAGGCTCTCCGCTCGCCGGATGGAGGTCGAGACCGCCGGCCGCCGCTCCCCTCTGCCCTACCGGACGGCGCTGTGGTTGCCCGACGACCAGGGCCGGGTGTCGGTGGAGACCGCGCAGCCGATTCCCTTCCCGGCGCCCGCCGGCGGATCCGCGTTCTCGAAGCCGGACGACGTTTCAGCCGGCGCTGTCCTTCCCGCTCTGACCTCCGGTTAGCCCGTGTCCCAGCGAGTCCTGGTTCTGGGCTGCCCGTGGTGGCCGCTGCTGGCCGCCGGGATCGCCCGGGACACTCCGGCGGTGGTGCTGGAGGGCGGCCGGGTGTCGGTGGGAACCCCGGGCGCGCTGGCCCTCGGCATCACCATCGGGTTGCGCCGCCGGGAGGCCGAAACCCGATGCCCCAGCCTCACGATCCTGAAGCCGGACCCGGCGCGAGAGGCCCGGGAGTTCGAAAAGGTCCTGGGCGCCCTCGACGGGTTCACTCCGTTTATCGAGATCCTGCGGCCCGGCACCTGCCTGTTCGCCACCCGGGCGTGCGCCCGCTACTTCGGTGGCGAGGACGCCCTGGCCGCTCAGGTGCTGGCGGCTATCACCGCCACCGTGCGCCAGGAGGGTTGCTTCGGGCTGGGCATCGCCGACGGGCTGTTCGCGGCCGGCGTCGCCGCCCGAAAGAGCCTGCGCACCGGGGAGCCGGTGATCGTGGAGGACGGCGGCTCCACCGCATTCCTGGCGCCCCAGCCGGTGTCGCTGCTGGGCCGGCCGGACCTGTGCGACCTGCTCCGCCGGCTGGGCCTGAAGACCCTGGGGGCGTTCGCCGGGCTTCCCTCGGCTGATGTACTCGCCCGCTTCGGGTACGACGGCGTGGAGGCCCACCGTCAGGCGGCCGGCGCCGACCAGCACCGCTTCGTTCCCCGGGACTCCCAGGCGATTCTGGAGCTGAGCGAGGAGCTCGACCCGCCGACCGACCGCTCCGACATCGCAGTCTTCGCCGGCAAGGGCATGGCGGACCGGCTCGCCGGGCAGCTGGAGGCCGAGGGGCTGGCGTGCAACAAGGTGGTGATCGAGGCCGCCACGGAGGACGGCCAGACCTTCTCCCGCACCTGGCGGCTGGACGGCGGGTTCAGCCCGGGGGCCATCGCCCAGAGGATGCGCTGGCAGCTCGAGGGGTGGCTGTCCGGCGACCGGCCTCCGGGCAGCGCCCTGGCCAAGCTCACATTGGTGCCGGAGGAGGTCACCGCCCAGCCGGGCGTGCAGCTCAGCTTTTGGGGCGGCCAGACCGAGCCGGGACGCCGGGCGGCCAGGGGCATCGCCCGCCTGCAGGGGCTGCTCGGCCCCGAGGCGGTGGTGGTCCCCGAGTACCGGGGCGGCCGGGGGCCGGACGAGAGGTTCCGGCTGGTCCCCGCCGACGCCGTCGACCTGCTCGACCGCTCCGCCACCCCGGACTTTCTGACCGAGGCCCCCTGGCCGGGGCACGTCCCCACGCCGTCGCCGGCGCTGGTGTTCCCCGATCGCCAGGGGGTGGGGGTGCTGGACGGCGGCGGCAAGGCGCTGGAGGTGACCGGCGACCGGCTGACCGCCTCCCCGGCGACCCTGGCGCTGGGAGCCAGCCGCCGGCTCGAGGTGACCGGCTGGGCCGGCCCCTGGCCGGTCAACGAGAAGTGGTGGGACCCGAAGGCCAGCCGGCAGCTGGCGCGGATGCAGATCGCCTGCGCCGACAACGCGGCCTACCTGGTGGCTTTCGAGAAGGGCCGCTGGTGGCTGGAGGCCGCTTATGACTGACGATCAGTAAGCCGGACTCAGCCCCTCCAGCATCGGGTAGTGCTTCACGTTCGTAGTCAAAAGCTCTCCCCCCAGGGCGAGGGTAGTTGCAGCGATGATGTAATCGACGATGTCGATTCCCTGGTACGACCTCCGATGGCGGCCGGCCAGCTCCCCGGCACCCCGGGCGATCTCTTCGTTGACCGGTAGCCACCCGAGCGCGTCGCAGAAGATCTCGAGGGCCGCCTGTTCCGACTCTCTCACGCCGGCCAGCAGCTCGATCCTCACCACCTCGCTAGCCACAATGTTTTCGCCCCGCTCGGCGAGGTCCTCCAGTAGAGCAACCGCTTGAGGCAGACCGCGCAGGTGGTCGATTGCGACGTTGGTGTCGAGGATCTTCACGAGCCGCGCTCGCGCAAGCTCTTGTTCAGGTCGCCGCGAATTGCATCGACATACTCCGCGCCGGAAAAGCTGCGACCCGTCCACGTGCCGGCGCTCGCCCTTAAAGCGGTGAGCCGATCCTGTTTCGATTTGTCGCCGTAGAGATTGCGGACTGCCCGGCGTACCAGCTCAGACCGTGACGCACCCGTCGCAGCAGAGGCACGGTCTAGCAGGGCTAGCTCCTCATCCCCAAGATAGATTTGTGTCCGGCCCATGGTGTCACTATACACCTTGTGGTGTCGCCTACCAGCGGTTAATCTCTCGCCCATGACAAAACCACTTGAAGCCGTCGTCTTCGACGTCGACGGAACCCTGGCCGAGACCGAACGCCACGGCCACCGGGTTGCATTCAACAAGGCGTTCGAACAGGAGGGCTACCCCTACCGCTGGAGTGACGAGCTTTACCGGGAGCTCGTCAAGACCACCGGCGGTGGGCGCCGGATCGCCCGGTATCTGACCGAGTACGAGGGCTTCGATCCGGAGGAGGCCCGCGCGGTTGCCGACAAGCTCCACCCGATCAAGACCCAGCTATTCGTCGACACCATCCTGGCCGGCGAGGTGCCCGGCCGGGCGGGCGTCTACCGGTTCATCAAGTCGCTGCAGCAGGCGAACCTACGGACCGCGGTTGCCACCACCGGCACCACCAGCTGGGTCCATCCGCTGGTCAAGCACCTCGCCGACGAGGGCGGGTTCGCACCGTTCGAGGTCGTCGTCACCGGCAACGAGGTGGAACACCTGAAGCCCGCGCCCGACCTGTTCCAGGAGGCTCTGCGCCGGCTCGGGCTGGAGCCCGACCAGGTGGTGATGGTGGAGGACTCCCGCAACGGCGTCCGCTCCGCCATGGCGACCGGCGGTCCGTGCCTGGTCGCCCGGGGCGAGTACGCCCGCACCGAGGAGCTGGAGGGGGCCGACCTCATCGTGGACGGCTACGGCGACGAGGGTGCTCCTCTCACGGTGCTGTCCAACCCGCGGAACCTTGAGGTGGGGCCCATGCTGACGCCGGAGCTGGTCGTGGAGTTGCACCGCCGCTGGCAGGAGCGCAGCCGGGCCTGAGGGGCTCCGGGTCGCCGAGTACGCTTGAGGGATGGACGGCATCAAGGTGACCGGGACGGTCACGATCCCCGAAAGCGAGCTGAGCCTGAAGTTCTCCCGCAGCGGCGGGCCCGGCGGGCAAAACGTCAACACCCGCGACACCAAGGTCGAGGTGATCTTCGACGTGGCCGGGTCACCCTCGCTCGGCCCCCGCCAGCGGGAGCGCGCGCTGCGCAACCTGGACGGCAAGCTCGATTCCGACGGCAAGCTCCACGTCGTCTCCTCGGAGTCCCGCACTCAGGCGGCCAACCGGGAGGCTGCTCTCGCTCGCCTGAAGACGATGATGGGCGAAGCCCTCCGGCCCGATCCGGCGCCCCGCCGGGCGACCCGGCCCAGCCGGGCCTCCCAGGAGCGCAGGCTCGCCGACAAGAAGGCCCGAGGCCAGCTCAAAAGGCTGCGCAGCGCCGCTCCGGAAGACTGACCAGCCGGACCGCCGGGTGCCGAGCACGCGACTCCAAATTCACACTGCCGACATCGGTGGGAAACAGGACGGAAACCTTGCCCTCCCATACTTCTTTCATCGGCCGGAGCTTGGAGTAATGCGTGACGAACCTGAGATCGAGTCATTCCGTGAACGTGCAGCCGGTAGTCATGCCGGCGGTAAAGACAATTGCACTGGTCGCCCACGACAACCGCAAAGGGGAGATGGTCGACTGGGCGAACTGGAACAAGCCGATCCTGGCGCAACACCTCCTCTGCGCAACTGGAACAACCGGGTCCCTGCTCGAATCGGAGGTTGGGTTATCGGTCACGCGGTTTAGAAGCGGCCCCCTCGGAGGCGATCAACAGATTGGAGCGGGGATCACCGAAGGACACATCGACTTCGTTGTCTTCTTCTGGGACCCCCTGGAATCGCATTCGCACGATGTCGACGTGAAGGCGCTGTTACGCATCGCAGCGGTCTACAACATTCCGATCGCCTGCAACCGTTCCTCGGCCGACTTCATGGTGACCTCGCCCTTGATGTCCGGGGAATACGTGAGGCTGGCATTCGATTACGACTCGGTGGTCTCGCCCGCGGAGGAATCCGGGGCACGGCTTTGACTGCCGCGGTTAGCGAAAGGGCACCCGGGTACACTTGCCAACATGGCGAAGATCAAGAAGGTCGGCAAGGGGGCAACGATCATCACGCTGCTCAGCAACCCCATGGTCCGCAGGGTTGTGATCAAGGGCGCCACTAAGGCTGCCAGCTCCGCGTCCAACTACCTCGCAGCCCGCACCGACAGGAAATCTCCGGCGCCTCCGGAGGGACCCGGACCCGTCCCGGGGTCGGTGCCGCCCTCCGGGTCAACCGCGGCGCCCAAGACCCCCTCCAAGCCGCCATCGTTTGCGGAGTCGGCGGCGGTCGAGTCGATCGTCGGCTCGGTCGCCTCGGCGGCCAAGCCGGTTGCGGAGAAGCTCGCATCCTCCCCCGCCGGACGGTCGGTGCTGCAGGCAGTCAACTCGATCACCGGTCAGGTCCTCGGCGGTACCGACGCCGCCAAGCGCCCCGGTGGCTCGGTGGCGAGCTTCGTCGGAAACATCATCGCCAACCAGGGGGCGGCGCAAAGGTCCGAAGCGAAGTCCGAGAAATCCAAGGTCAAGTTCACGCCGGTCAAGCCGCCGGACACCTCACCGCCGCCGGTCGGGACCATGCAGTGGCCCCCGCCCAAGTCGAACGGATCCGGCTCGTAGGGTTTCTTGCACCGCTATCGCGCAAAGCGTGGTGACATAGAAGAGGCGGAAGTTTCGATCCGAAAGGACACGCTTTAGCGATGAGAACTCGACTCCTGACCGTCGCGGTCCTGATGAGCCTGACGGCGCTGATTGCCCCGGCCCCCGCCTTTGCCGCTCCCGCCTGGGCGCCCGCCGCAAATGCGACGATCCAGCCTGGTGTGGCCACCGTCACCGGCGACGCCCTCTGCACCTCCAACTTCGTGTTTCACGACCCCGCCGGCGACGTCTATCTGGGGCAGGCGGCTCACTGTGCCAGCACCGCCGACGCCACGTCGCTCGACGGATGCGTCAACGGCTCCCTGCCTCTGGGCACCCCGGTACGGGTGGCGGGGGCCAGCCGGCCGGGCACGCTCGTCTACAGCTCGTGGATTGCCATGCAGCAGCGCCGTGAGACCAACATCGACGCCTGCCTGTTCAATGACTTCTCGCTGGTGAAGCTGGATCCGGCGGACTACCCGAAGGTCAACCCGACCATCCCGGTCTGGGGAGGGCCGACCGGAATGGTGCCGACG